>CAXTDD010000504.1:0-3048 GCA_964242955.1 uncultured Rubrobacteraceae bacterium
TCATCACCTCCAGACCCACCCGGACCCGGCCCCCGCCATCCTCGAAGAATCCCGTGGGCTCGCGCGACCGTACTTTGAATGGGACGGCGCCACCGAAGAGAGCAAGACCGAACTTCGCGGCGGGTTCCGGCGCATAGAAGGTTTTCTCGAACAAGACGACCTCTTTACCGGCGACGACCTCGCCGTCGTCAACTACGATCTGCACACCCACAACTTCGTCGTGGAGAGCGGCGGGGCGAAGCTGCTCGACTGGGAGAAGGCCAGGGTGGCGCCCCGCACCCAAGACCTCGCCCACTTCCTCCTCCCCACGACCACCCTCTGGCGCGACGACACCGCGGCGCTGCTCTCCGAAGACCAGGAAGAGGCGTTCATCGGGGCGTACTTGGAGGCGAACCCGGTCGAAGACGTGGGCCGGTTCCGCGCGCAGCTCGCGGCGATGAAGACCATCGTCTCGCTGCGGGCCGTCTCGTGGTGCGCGTGGGCCGTCCAGGAGACGGCGCGGGCCGGACGCCCCATCGCCAACGAGGAGACGCTCGACAGGAGCCGCGCCTACCTGGAGCCGGGGTTCCTGGAGGGTTTATTTGGGCAGCCATAAGGTCGCGCAGAACGCACCCACCCCCGTAGAGACGCCCCGACGGGGCGTCTAACAACCACCCGCCCGTCGACCGGTGTCTCCCCAGGTAAGCCGTCTTGCGTCCTTCGCGACGAACGATGCGCAGCGCCGTGCTACGATCCGCGCGGCCCGCCACACCGCGAAGAGAGGAGAACATGGACCCCACGCGCGTGGTCCTCGACTGCGACACGGCGAACGAGGTGGACGACCAGTTCGCCATAGCCCACGCCCTTGGTACGCCCGAAGGCGTGCTCGACGTGCGGGGTGTGATCTCCGTCCACAACACGACCGCCCACGGCCCGGCCTCGAGAGACATGTACCAGGACGAGGCCGGGCGGGTGGTCTCGCTCTGCGGGGGCGGCGTGCCGTGCATCACGGGCGCGGACCGCCCGATGAACAGCAGGGACGAGCCCGTGTCGAGCTCGGGCCTGGAATTCCTCATCGACGAGGCGCGCGAAGGCCCCCTGACCGTCGTCGCCACGGGACCGGCGACGGACGTCGCCTCGCTCTTCGTCGCCGAGCCGGACCTGCGGGAGAACGTCCGCGTCGTGTGGCTCGGGGGATTTGGGGGTGCTGCGGCCTACACCCGGCACAAATCCCACGAGCTCAACGGGCGGGCGGACATCGCGGCCTGGCGGGTCCTGTTCGAGGAGGACGTGAACCTTTTGCACGTCCCCGGCTGGCCGGCGCCGGCGAAGATCCAGGTTCAAGCCGCCACGTTCGCGGGGGAGGTACGGGCTTTGGGGAACCAGATCTCCTCCTATCTGGCAGACATCCTGGAGCTGTGGGTGGCGGAGTACGGCGGCCCGATAGACCCGGAGGGGGAGAAGATCCTGTGGGACGTGGCCTGCGTCGCCGCCGTCGCCGATCCGGGATCCGTAACCGTCGAGCGCCGCGCCCTCCCCATGCTGGACGCGGCAGCGGCCCACGACTACTCGCTGCCCGGACGCGAGGTCGACACGGTCACGGACCTGGACGAAGGACGGGTGCTGCGGGGCATGATGGAGGCGCTCGGCAGGCGCCGCGAGGGCGCGTGGTCCTGATCCGGGCCCGACCAACCGGCGTATACCCGGGTGTGTAGGGTCGCCGCGATAAAACCAACCTCCGCCGGGTAGATCTGGGGTCATATGCCCGCTCTGAAGAACAAGAAGCGCTTGCTCGTCGCGCTGCTCGTGCTCGCGGTCCTCACGGGCTGCGGCGAGTCCGGCGGCACGAACGATGCCTCCGGCGAGAGCCGTCCGTTCCCGAAGCTGCAGAAGGCGGCCAAGGGCACGGAGGTCAACCTCGCCATGTACGGGGGAGACGACGCCATCAACGCCTACGTGGACGATTACGTCATCCCCGAACTTGAGGAACGGCACGACATAGAGCTCAGGCGCACGCCCCTGGGCGACACCGCCGACGCGGTCAACAAGCTCCTCAACGAGAAGCAGGCCGGCAAGGACGAGGGGACCTTGGACCTCGTCTGGATCAACGGCGAGAACTTCGCCACGGGCGCCGACGCCGACCTCTGGTTCGGCCCGTGGGCGGAGAAGCTCCCGAACGCGAAGTACATCGACTGGAAGAGCCCCTCTATCAACCGCGACTTCGGCTACCCGGTCGAGGGCCGCGAAGCGCCCTGGGGCAAGGCCCAGTTCGTCATGATCCGGGACTCCGAGAAGGTCGATGACCCGCCGAAGACGATGGACGAGCTACGCGCCTGGACGAAGGAGAACCCCGGACGCTTCACCTACCCGGCACCCCCGGACTTTACCGGCAACGCCTTTATCGAGCAGGCCTTCTACGACGTGACCGGCCGGGTCGAGCCTTACCAGAGACCTTTCGACGAGGCCGTGTTCGACGAGCAGTCCCCGAAGCTCTACGACTTCCTGAATGACGTAGAGCCGAACCTCTGGCGGGAGGGGGAAACGTACCCCGAGACTTCGGCGAAGCTGGACGAGCTCTACCAGAACGGCGAGGTGTGGCTGACGATGAGCTACAACCCGCAGCTCGCCCAGCGCCAGGTAAACAAGGGACTCTTCCCTGAAAGCACCCGCTCCTACCTGCTGGACGGCGGCACGCTCAACAACACCCACTACCTCGCCATCCCCTTCAACGGTCCGAACAAGGCCGGGGCCCAGGTCGTAGCGAACTTCTTGCAGAGCCCCGAGGCCCAGGGGGAGAAGCAGGACCCCGAGGGCTGGGGGGATCTCACGGCCCTGAGCCTGGGCCGGTTGCCGACAGAGACGCGCGGGGGGTTCGCCGAGCCCGAGGGGGAGGCCTCGCTGCCGACGCGCGTGCTGCAGGAGAACCGCGTCCCCGAGGCCAGGACAGACTGGCTGCTGGAGCTCGAAGAGGGCTGGCAGGAGAAGGTGTTGGAAGACTAGCGTTTGGGAGGCCGGCTAAAGATAGCGTTGCTCCTGGCGCCGGCTATGGCCGTGATCGGGGTGCTCTTC
>CAXTDD010000505.1:0-3045 GCA_964242955.1 uncultured Rubrobacteraceae bacterium
CGCCGCGCCGACCAGGACCTGGAAAGCGGCGGCTTTATACGGACGCGCGAGGGGATGGGGTCGGTCGTCGCGGAGATAGAAGAGGGCCGGATGTCCGAGCACCGCCGCGAGCCGGTGGAGGCGGCGCTGGCGGAGGCGGTCAGGGCCGGACGCCGGGCCGGGTTCGGGGAGGCGGAGATCAGGGAGCTACTGGAAGAGGTCTTCCAAAGAGAGAACACCAACGTTCAAGGAGGTAAGCCATGATGGATGGGCCGATCATCTCGCTCGCGGGCGTCGAGAAGTCTTACGGCAACTTCACCCTCGGGCCGGTGGACCTGGAGATAGAACCCGGCTACGTCGTCGCGGTCGTGGGTCCCAACGGGTCGGGCAAGAGCACGCTCTTCAGGATGCTCATGAACCTGTCGCATCCTGATTCCGGCAGAGTTTCCCTGTTCGGTGGCGGCTATCCAGAGGACGAGGTCGGAATAAAGCAGAGGATCGGGTACGTCCCCGAGACCGCCGTCGGCCACGACGACATGACCGCCAAAAGCCTCGGCCGGTTCGTCTCCCACTGGTACCCGGCGTGGGACAAGAAGCATTACGACGTCCTCGTGGGGCGCTCCGGAATAGAGCCCGGCAAGAAGTTCCGGGACCTCTCCAAAGGGATGCAGCGCCGCCTCTCGTTCGCCCTGGCGGCGGCGACCCGGGCGGAGTTGCTCCTGCTAGACGAGCCGACCGACGGGGTGGACCCGTTCGCCCGCCGCGAGATGCTCGAAGAGATCTCCGCCCACGTGCACGACGGCGAGAGGACGGTGCTCCTCGCAACCCACGTCATGGAGGAGGTCCGGCGCATCGCCGACTACGTCGCCTTCCTGGTGGACGGCGACTTTCTCGGCCTCTACGAGAAGGACGCGCTGCTCGAACGGTGGAGGGCGTTCTGGGTGGATGGCAAGCCGGGCGCCGGTACGCCGGGGGTCGTAGAGGTAGAGGCCGGCAACCCGGTGCGGGTCGTGAGCGACTCCCCGGCGGAGACGGAGAGCGCGCTGGCGCGAGACGGCGTGCGCGTCATCAGGAGCGGGGCTCTGGACCTGGAGGAGATCCTATCCCACCTCATGCGCGAGAGCCGTGGGGCGGTCTCGGTCGGCCGCGAAAGTGGTTGAAGCCTGCCCGGCGACGAGACCGGAGGCGAAGACGTGAGAGACGGCGGAGATCGTTGGGAACGGGCGGCCCTGTACGGGGGCATCGGGGCGGCGGCCGGCACGGTGTTCGGGACAACCCTCCTCGGCCCATTGGGGCCCGCGGCCATAGCGGGCGGGGCAGTTTTCGGTGCCGTGGCGGGGCTGGTCGTGGGCCTTGTGTGGAAGCGAAACGGAAGCTAAAAACCAAAACGATCGGGGAGGACGGGATGACCGGACAGATCGAGGAGGACGGGCTCGATCGGGGAGACACACGTGGCCCGCGGGGGATCGGGTTGCTGGAGGTGGTCGTCGCGATCTTCTGCTACCTGGCGGCATCGGTGGCGGCGGGCGTGGCGTTGGTCGCGCTCGGCTACGACGTGGCCTCCCAGGGCGCCGGCGTAACGCTCCTGCTCGTCGCGGTCGCCGCGACGGCCCCGCCGATCGCCGTCGGACTCGCCCTCTTGCCGAGGGTTCGTTCGCTCGCGGCCGTGGGGCTGAGACGCGTTTCGGGGAGGTGGCTGCTCGTCGGGGTCGGGTTCGGTCTGCTCGCGTGGGCCATAAACCAGGGTGTGATCCGGCTCTACATCCGGATCTCGGGCGACGCCGGAAACCCGCAGGCCGGCCTCGCGAACACCGCGGTCGGGGACTCCGTTGCCCAGTTCGCCCTGCTCGTGCTGCTCGGCGGCCTGATCGCACCCTTCAGCGAAGAGCTCCTGTTTCGCGGCCTCCTATTCACCTGGCTCAGGAGGTGGGGCTTCGTGCTGGCGGCGCTGGTAAGCTCGGCCGTCTTCGGCGTCGTCCACGGCTTCAACGTGGTGCTGCCGGCCGCCGTCGTGCTCGGCCTCCTGACCGCCTTCCTCTACGAGAAGAGCGGCTCCATCTGGCCCGCCGTCGTCGCCCACGCCACCAACAACACCCTCATCTTCGCGACCGCCCGCCTGGCCTCCGAACTCGGGCTCCTGGACAGGATCTGAGGTAGCGGCTACCTTCTACGGGTCACGCCGTGTCGAGAGAAGAGGTCGATGAGCCGGTCAACGAAGATCTTTCTGGACTTCCTGTTCGGGCTCATCATCCCGATCGTCATCCTCTCCCGCTTCAGCGACGAGCTCGGGAACGTGACGGCCTACGTGGTCTCCGCGCTCGTGCCCGTGGCGTGGGTGATAGTGGACCTGCTCTTTATCACCAAGCGCTTCAACTTTATTACGAGCTTTCTCGGCCTGAACGCCGTGGTCCGCGGCATCCTGGCTTTCTGGTTCGTGGACGGGGCGGCTTACGCGTTCAAGGACTCGGCGCCGAGCCTGCTGTGGGTGGCTGTCTTCGGGGCCTCGCTGGCCTTCGGGCGGCCCCTGATCGGGGCCTTCCTGGAACAGACGTTCGACCCCCGAACCCCCGAACAGGAACGCTCGCTAAGAGACCTTTTCGACGAGGGACCAACGCGGCGGGCGCTCTGGTTCGGCACGCTCGCGATGGTCGTCCTCTCCACGGTCACGGGTGCAGCCAACTTCTTCCTGAACCTCTGGATCGTCACGGCACAGTTCGGCACCCAGGCATTCAACGCCCAGGTAGCCGAGTCGAACGCCATAGCCCGCTTCGCCATAGCTATCCCGGAAGCCCTCGCCCTCATGGTCGTCGTCGGCCTCGCCCTGAGAACGGTCTACGCCCGTTTGCCAGGGGACCCATCAGACAAAGATTTCTGGGAACTGATGGAGCTCAGGAAAACGCGGCAAGAGAACGGGTGAGGAGGCTACAGGTTTCAGGTTTTTGCTGAAGCCTGTAGCCTACCTGTCGAGCAGCGTCTCCACGCCGGCGCCCTGGATCGAGGCGTCCAATACTTCCATCGGGTGGGCCATCGGGAGGCCGTCGTGGCCCATCTTTTTGAGGCTCGCCT
>CAXTDD010000506.1:0-3039 GCA_964242955.1 uncultured Rubrobacteraceae bacterium
TCCATACGCTCTGGCTCGCCTCCACGCTCGTCGAGGGGCTCGTGCGCGGGCCCGAACCGCCGGCGTGGTGGCCCGTGCCGCTCGCGCTGTTCCTGCTCGTCCAGCCGTTGCGGTACTGGGCTATATCGTCTCTCGGGGAGAACTGGAACGTGCGCATACTCGTGGTGCCGGGCGGGAAGCTCGTCCGGAGTGGCCCGTACCGTCTCTTTCCGCACCCCAACTACGTCGTCGTGGCCGTGGAAGTCCTCACGCTGCCCCTGATCTTCGGCGCCTGGACGACCGCCCTCGTCTTCTCGGTCCTGAACGCCGGCTTCTTCCACGTGCGAATCCGCGCCGAAAACCGGGCACTCAAAGAGCTCGCAGGCTAATATAGCTAGTCAGCCGTCAGCTAGTCAGCCGGTCAGGAAAAGCTGAAGTGCTGACAAGCTGAAGTGCTGACAAGCTGCTGACCGAAGGGAGCCACGGTGCTCGATCTTAAATTCATTCGTGAGAACGCCAAAGCCGTCGAGGAGAACTCCAAAAACCGCGGCGTCGAGGCGGACGTCGGGCTCGTCGTGGAGTTGGCCGACCGGCGCTCGAGCCTGATACAAGAGCTCAACGAGCTCAAACAGCAACAGAACCAGACGGCCAAAAGCATCGGGCGGGAGCGGGACCCGGAGGCCCGCGAGAGGCTCATCGTCGGGTCCAGGGAGATGAAGCAGCAGATACCCCAGAAGGAGGCGGAGCTCCACGAGGTAGAGGGGCGGTTGCGTGAGGAGCACCTCAAGATCCCGAACATGACCCACCCGGATTCGCCCATCGGCCGGGACGACTCGGAGAACGTCGAGATCCGGCGCTCCGGCGACATACCGGACTTCGCTTTCGAGCCGAAGGACCACGTCCAGCTCGGCGAATCGCTCGGGATCATAGACTTCGAGGCGGGGGCGAAGACCACGGGCAGCAAGTTCTACTTCCTGCGCGGGGACGCGGTGCTGCTGGAGCTGGGTTTGATCCGGTACGCCCTGGACCTCATCACCGGGTACGGCTACGAGCCGACGATCACGCCCGACCTGGCGCGTGACGAAGCTTTGATCGGCACGGGCTTCATCCCGCGCGGGCCTGAGACCCAGATCTACTCCGTCGAGGACGCCGACCTGTCCCTGATCGCGACGGCCGAGATACCGTTGGCCGGACAGTTGACGGACGAGATCCTGGACGAAGACCGCCTGCCCCTGCGCTACGCCGGCCTCTCCCACTGCTTCCGCACCGAGGCCGGCTCCCACGGCCGCGCGAGCCGGGGCCTCTACCGCGTCCACCAGTTCACCAAGGTCGAGATGTTCGCCTTCACGACACCGGAGACGTCGGAGCAGATCCACAACGAGATGGTCGAGATCGAAGAGCGTATCTTCCAGGGCCTCGGCCTGCCTTACCGCGTGGTGGACATCTGCACCGGCGATCTCGGCGGCGCCGCCTACCGCAAGTACGACCTGGAAGCCTGGATGCCGGGCCGCGACGACTTCGGCGAGGTCACCAGCACCTCGAACACCACCGACTACCAGGCCCGCCGCCTCCGCATCCGGTACAGAAAAGACGGCGGACGCCCCCAACTCCTGCACACCCTCAACGGCACGGCCCTCGCCATGAGCCGCGCCCTCATCGTGCTGCTCGAGATCTACCAGCAAGAGGACGGCTCCGTAAAACTCCCCGAAGCACTAGTTCCATACGTCGGAAAAGACCGCATCGAGCCGTCCATGGCAAGGCGTTAGTCGAGGACCGGGGCAGGAACCCGGGCGAACACGAGCAGGCAAAGGAGCGTCCGATCTTGGCCCACACGACGCACGACGTGCTCTTGATATTCGACGGACGGTGCGGGGTCTGCACCCGGTTCGTACGGTTGCTACAGAGCCTCGACCGCGGCAGGCGCGTGTTGGCGCTCCCTTACCAGAAGCCCGGGACGATCGAGATGGCCGACCTCAGCCTGGAAGACTGCAGGACGGCCGCGTGGGCCGTGTCACCCGACGGGGACCGTTATCGAGGCGCCGAGGCCGTCAGCGTGGTCATGTCCAGCGTCCTTGGCACCCGCCTCCCGCACGCCCTGTACAAACTGCCGGTGGTTGGGCGGTTGCAGGACCTCGCATACGGCTGGATCGCCGCCAACCGCCGCAGGCTGCCCGGCGATACCCCCTACTGCTCCCAGCATCCAAGCCAATGCCGTTCGAGCTAGAAACGCGCGTGGCGGTACCGTTTCGGGTAACCTGCAGATCGCCAGGCCGGACGGCGGAGCGGTAGACGACCACGAACGGCGCATCACCATCGGGGAGCTTCATCCGGTGGAGTAGTACGGCATCTTCGCTGATTTCGTCCGGGCGCTGTCGGACGATGACGTCAGGCCGAACCGCGTGTCGGACTCGTAATTGACTAAGCACTTAGTCCGGTTTATCCTGAGCACGTTGCGAACACGAGGACGAGGACGCAGTGAGCACGACCGTCAACATACACGAGGCCAAGACGCATCTCTCCCGGCTGCTGGAAAAGGTGAGCCAGGGTGAGGAGGTTGTGATCGCCCGTTCCGGCAAGCCGGTGGCGCGGCTTGTGGCCGTGACGGAGCGGCCCTCGCGGCGGTTGCCGGGGAGTGCGAAGGGGACACTGTGGGTCTCCGACGACTTCGACGATCCTTTGCCCGAGGAGATCCAACAACACTTCGAACGTTGAAGGTCTTGCTGGATACACACGCCTTTCTCTGGTGGGTGGGGGACGATCCAAGGTTGTCTGGGCGCGCGCGCGGGGTTCTCGCCGATGCCGGCAACGAGGTGCTCTTCAGCGTGGTGAGCGGATGGGAGATCGCGATCAAGGTGCGCCTGGGCAGGCTGGGCGTGTCGGGAGACCTCGACGCTTATCTCTCCACGCAACTGCGCGCCAACGCCATGCGGGTGCTGCCCATCTATCTGAGTCACGTTTTACGCGTGGCGGATCTTCCAGACCATCACCAGGACCCTTTTGACCGGTTGCTGGTGGCGCAGGCCGACATCGAGGGTGTGCCGCTCATGAGCACGGACCCGG
>CAXTDD010000507.1:0-3036 GCA_964242955.1 uncultured Rubrobacteraceae bacterium
TGCGTCGAGCTTATGCGCCTGATGCCGGCTGGCAGCGTGGACGCTGTCTTCGCGGACCCGCCGTATCGGCTCTCCAGAGGTGGCGTCACGGTGAAGAACGGGCGTCTCACGTCGGTGGATAAGGGGGATTGGGACCGTTCGCTCGGCTCTTTCGAGAAGGACCACGGGTTCAACGTGCGCTGGCTGAAAGAGGCGCGTCGCGTTCTCAAGCCGGACGGGACCATCTGGGTCAGCGGCACCCACCACGTAATCTTCAGCATCGGGTTTGCGTTGCAGGTTCTGGGGTTCAGGATCATCAACTCCGTCGTCTGGGAGAAGCCCGACCCACCTCCGAACGCCCTGCACACGGCGTTCACCCACGCGCACGAGACCTTGCTGTGGGCGGGCAAGAGGGGCGGCAGGCACACCTTCAACTACGACGTCATAAACAGCAGGGACCCGGCGGGTCAGGTGGGCTCCGTCTGGCGCATACCGCCGCCGTCGCGACGGGAGAAGCTGCACGGCCGCCACCCGACCCAGAAGCCCTTGCGCCTCGTACGCCGGGCGCTGCTCGCCTGCACGCGGGAGGGCGACCTGGTCTTCGACCCGTTCTGCGGCTCGGGGACGACGGCGGTCGCGGCCAAGGAGCTGAACCGCTCCTTCGTCGGGGCTGAGCTCGAAGCGGACTACGCGGGGCTGGCGGAGCGCCGGATCGGGGCGTCCGGACGCGGAAGCGTGCTGCGCGAGATACAGCCCCCGGAGCCCGGGTGCGCCCTTTCCTGACGGGCTCTCGGATGCCCGCCACACCCGAAGGTGCCGCACTGCCCGGGATATCCCGGGTCCGAGAACCAGCAGCCAGGGAAGTCGGCGCGCGGGAAACCCCAGGGTACCAACGTCCGCGATATCTCGCCTTTTTTCGCGGGCCGGTCCCATATCTGGGGGTAGAGTCCGGGCTCTCCTCAGAGCGTCTAGTATTCCTTTCTATGGAGCGCGTGGCGTACAGGGTGGGGGAGGCCGGGCGTCCGGCGGTGGGGCCCGGACTGACGAAGCCAGGTCGTGTCCCGGAGTGGGACGCGGCGAGCATCTCCGACGCTTTCCGGCGGGCCTCTCGCCGTCGCCGCGTGGCCCGGTGGGCCGCGTTTGCCGGCGCGCTTCTCTGCGCCCTGGCGCTCGCCTCGTTCGGAGTGTCGGCCTACGGCGACTCGTTCTCCGGGCGGGGGCACGTAGAGCCCGTCCTGGCTATAGAGTCGGGGAACCTCCCCGGCCCGCCCAAACCGCCGACGTTGGACATGGGTCGGGTGTGGTCGGCGGCGACGATCGGAGACCCCTGGCCTGGCCTCGCCACCGACGGCAACACCGGCACCTCGGGGGGCAGGGTCTCGCTCACCTTCGACGACGGACCGGACCCGGTCATTACCCCGCAGGTCCTGGACACGTTGCGGGAGCACGACCTGAAGGCCACCTTCTTCGTGGTCGGGCGCCGGGTCGCGGAGAACCCTGACCTCCTGCGTCGCGTCGTCGAAGAGGGCCACTCTCTGGGCAACCACACCTACAATCACGTGGATATGGCGGACCTCGACCCCACCGGGATGCGGCGGGAGCTGCGACGCACCCAGAGGGCCGTGGACGATGCCCTCGGGTACCACCACCCGATGGTCCTGATGCGCCCGCCCTACGGCAGCCCTTATTTCGGCGATCCCGCCGCGCTGCCGGTGGTCCGGGAGGTCGTCCGGGACCAGGGCCTCTTCGCCGTGGCCTGGACCCTGGACCCGCGCGACTACATGTTCGACGGCAGGCCCGACAACGTGGCCCGGCGCGTCGCCCGCGCGGACGGGCAGGGAGAGAGAGACGAGGTAATACTCCTGCACGACACCAACCGGCAGTCGGCCGAAGCTCTGCCGGAGATCATCGCCCACTACAACTCCTCGAGAATCCGCTTCGCCACCGTGGACGAGTTGCTGGCCGACAAGTACGCGGGCTCATAGAAAGGCGTTCCCCCGTCGGCGTCCGGGGACGGATCCCGGGTTGACCGGGGTTGCGGGGGACAATAGGGTTTCCGGTGACGGGTTCGGCTACGGGGATTGGTGGGCATGGCTGGGGACGCTCAAGCGGGCGGGTTGCCGGAGGACATCGCGGGGATCTTCCGCCTCGACGGACAGCGGACCGTCGTGACGGGGGCGGCATCGGGGCTGGGAAAAGCCATAGCTCTTGGGTTTGCCCACTTCGGCGCTGACGTCGCCTGCCTGGACATCGACCTCGAAGGCGCCCGTAAGACGGCGGAGGAGGTCTCCACGCTGGGACGCGGGGGCTACGCGGTGCGCGTCGACGTGCGAGACTGGGAGGACGTTCGGTCCGCCGCCGGGGAAGTCCGGTCCCGCTCGGAGGCCGTGGACGTCGCCGTGAACGTGCCCGGCATCAACCGGCGCAAGCCCGTGCTGGATCTAGAGCCGGAGGAGTTCTCCGAGGTGCTGGACGTGAACATCCGGGGGTTGTTCCATTGCGCCAAGGCCTTCGGGGGGGTCATGGCTCCGGCTGGCCGGGGTAGCATCATCAACATGGCCTCCATCTTCGGCCTCGTCGCCATGCAGCGCCAGGCGGCCTACGCCTCCAGCAAGGGGGCCGTGGTGCAACTGACCAAAGTGCTCGCCCTGGAGTTCGCCCAGCACGGCATCCGGGTCAACGCGCTCGCGCCGGCGTACTTCACGACGCCGCTGGTGCGCCAGATCATGGAAGACGAAACCTGGTACGAGGACGTCGTCGCCCGCGTCCCCAAGGGCCGGTTCGGAGAGGTGTGGGAGATCGTCGGCCCCACCGTCTTTCTCGCCTCCAGAGCATCGAGCTTCGTCACCGGAACCGTCCTGACCGTGGACGGCGGCTGGACGGCGGCTTGAAGACACTAATCGGAGCGACGGCCTCGGTGAGTTGTGATATCTTGACGTTTGGAGGTTAAGATGAGCGTGCAGCAGACAAAAGACACATACGAGTATTCTACGGAAGAGTTTGTTCGGAGACTGGAGCACTCGGTAAATAGCGACCTGGGCATGGATCTGGACACCT
>CAXTDD010000508.1:0-3028 GCA_964242955.1 uncultured Rubrobacteraceae bacterium
GTCGGGGCGGACGTAGAGTTCGAAGCCGTCCTCGCCCGTGTAGCCGGTGCGCGAGATCACGGCGTAGTGGCCGTCCACCTCGCCAACGACGTGCCGGTAGTACTTCATGCCGGAAAGATCAGAATCGGTAAAGCCCTGCAGGATGTTAGCCGCCTCGGGTCCCTGCAACGCGAGCAGCGCCCAATCGTCTGACTCGTCCAGGATCTCCACGTCGAGCCCGGCGGTGTTCTCTCGGAAGTACGCGACGTCCTTCTCCCGGTTGGACGCGTTGACCACGACGAGGAAGTCGTCCGGGTTCTTGTAGACGAGCACGTCGTCGACCGTGCCGCCGTCCTCGTAGCAGACGGCCGCGTACCCGGCCTGTCCGACCTCCAGGCGACCTACGTCCCGGGTGACGAGCCGCTGGACGGCCCTCTCGGCGTCGGATCCCTCGAAGGCGACCTCACCCATGTGCGAGACGTCGAAGATGCCGGCCCGGTTGCGAACCGCCTCGTGCTCGGCCTTCACGCCCTCGTACTGGACGGGCATCTCCCAGCCCGCGAAGGGGACGAGGCGGGCTCCGGCGTTCTTATGTTCTTCGTAGAGCGGGGTCCGCTTCAGCGTCTCGCCCACCACTCACCACCGGGCCTTGAGCTTGCGGGCGGCGCGGGCCTCGTCGAGGCGGCGGGTCGGGGCGTGGGTCGGGGCCGCTTCGAGGTCTTCTGAGGTCGTCTCGGCTAGCTCCAGGAGGGCGCCGACGAAGTCGTCGAGGGTCTCCTTGGACTCCGTTTCGGTTGGCTCTATGAGCATGGCCTCTTTGACGACGAGGGGGAAGTAGATCGTGGGCGGGTGGTAGCCGTGGTCGATGAGGCCCTTGGCGATGTCCAGCGCCTTCATCCCCTGCGGCGGCTGCACGACGACCTCGTGCTTGCAGAGCTCGTCGTAGGGCACGCGGTAGGTACCCCGCAGGCGCGCCCTGACGTAGTTGGCGTTCAGGACGGCCATGTCCGTAACGTCGCGCAGGTCGGGGCCGTGCATCCTGATGTAGTTCCACGCCCGCAGCATCTGCCCGAAGTTGCCGTGGAAACCGGCGACGCGCCCGATGCTGCTCGCGGGCCGGACGAAAGTGTATGTCTCGCTTTCCTTCTCGACGGCCGGATCAGGGCGAAATGGGGCGAGGGTTTCGGAGCAGGCGATGGCGCCGCAGCCGGGGCCGCCGCCACCGTGGGGGGTGGAGAAGGTCTTGTGGAGGTTGTAGTGCATAACGTCCACGCCGGCCTCGGCGGGACGCATCCGGCCCAGGTTCGCGTTCATGTTCGCGCCGTCCATGTACAAGAAAGCGCCGGCCTCGTGTAGGACCTCGGCTATCTCCTTGATGTTCCGCTCGTAGACGCCGCAGGTGTTGGGGTTCGTGATCATGAGCGCCGCGGTCGACGCGTCCACCATCTCCCGCAGCTCATCGACGTCCACGCACCCGTGCTCGTCGAGCCCGATCTCCTTCGCGGTAAAGTCCGCCATGGACGCCGTCGCCGGGTTGGTCCCGTGCGCCGTCGAGGGCACCAGAACGGTGGTCCTCCCGTGATCGCCGCTGTCCTCGAAGTACTTCTTGACCATCAGGATGCTCGTCAGCTCGCCCTGCGCCCCGGCCAGCGGCTGCAAGGAGACGGCCGGCAGGCCGGAGACCTCGGAGAGAAAGCCCTGTAGCTCGTGCATGACTTCGAGCGCCCCTTGCGCCTGAGCCTCCGGCTGCAAGGGGTGCAGGCCGGCGAAGCCGGGCGTGTTGGCGGCGACCTCGTTGGCGCGGGGGTTGTGCTTCATCGTGCAGGAGCCGAGGGGGTAGAAGTTGGTGTCTATGCCCCAGTTCTGGCGGGAGAGGTTGGTGTAGTGGCGCACCACGGTCGGCTCGTCCACCTCCGCCAGGCGCGGTCTCTCCTTGCGGAGCGCCTCTTTCGGGAGGATCTTCTGAAGGTCCGTCGCCTCCACGTCGTTCTTCGGGAGGGTGTAGCCCCGGCGGCCCTCGCGGCCTCTGTCCCGGATCAAGTTATCCAACATTAGCTACCACCCCCACGAAAGCGTCGAGCTCCTCTTTCGTCCTCTTCTCCGTAACCGCTATCAACATGCCCCCGTCCCCGAGATCCAAGCCTCCGACCATCCCGGCATCGAGCAGAGCCTCGTTCGCCCGCTTCACGTCGGGCAACTCGACCACGAACTCCCACAAAAACGGCGCATCCGCATACCGGAGCCTGATACCTGAAGCCTGAAGCCTGTCCGCTAAATAGTGCGCCTTAGAGACGGACAACTCAGCCACCCCGCGCATCCCCTCCGGCCCCATGAGTGCCGTGTAGACCGTGGCGGCGAGTGCCGTGAGCGCCTGGTTGGTGCAGATGTTCGAGTTCGCCTTGGCCCGCCGGATGTCCTGCTCGCGACCGCGCAGGGTGAGCACGTAGGCGAGCTTTCCGTCCTGGTCCACGGTCTCGCCGCAGATACGTCCGGGGAGTTGGCGGACGGACTTCTGGCCCGTCGCCATGTAGCCGGCGTATGGGCCGCCGAAGAGGAGCGGCATCCCGAGCGGCTGGGCCTCGCCGACCGCCACGTCGGCCCCGAGGTTCGCCGGCGCTTCGAGGACGGCCAGGGAGATCGGGTCGCAGACCGCCACGCACAACGCCCCAACCCCATGCGCCGCCCCAGACGCCGCGGAGATATCTTCCACGACGCCGAAAAAGTTCGGGCTCTGCACGAAGACGCCGGAGACGTCATCCGGCACGGCCGAGAAGTCTGTCACGCCGTTCTCGAACGGCAGCTCGACCACCTCGACCCTGTAGGTCTCTATGACCTCGCGGTAGCGGGGGTTCAGGCCGGCCGCGACGGCCACCTTGGGGTCTCTTTTGGTCAACCGCGCCGTCATGAGGGCAGCTTCGGCGACGGCGTTGGCGCCGTCGTAGACGGAGGCATTGGAGACGTCGAGACCGGTAAGCTCGGACATTATGGACTGGAACTCGAAGATCGACTGGAGGGTGCCCTGGCTGATCTCCGGCTGGTAGGGCGTGTA
>CAXTDD010000509.1:0-3021 GCA_964242955.1 uncultured Rubrobacteraceae bacterium
GTTCAGGCCCAGCCAGTAGCGCTTGAGCTGCTGCACCATCACCAAAAACTCCTGGAAGTCGACGGGCTTGCGGACGTAGGAGTTCGCGCCCAGGCCGTAGCTCCGGAGCACGTCCCGGCGTTCCCTGGAGGAGGTCAGGATCACCACCGGCACCAGCCGCGTGCGTTCGTCCGAGCGCAGCCGTTCGAGGACCTCCAGCCCGTTCAACCTGGGCAGCTTGAGGTCGAGCAGGACCAGGCGCGGCATCCCGCCGGCGTCCCGCCCGGCGTACGGGCCCGAGGCGAAGAGGTACTCCAGCGCCTCGACCCCGTCGTGGGCGACGACGACCTCGCTGGTGACGTCGTTCTTGGCGAGCGCCCGCAGCATCAGCAACTCGTCGTCCGGGTTGTCTTCTACGAGCAGGATCACCTGTTCCTTCACGCCGCTGCGATTCCGCCGGCTCGCGCCATGGTCTCCTCGTCTTTGCTCCGCGCCGGCCCCGATGGACCGGCCCACGGAATATATACTGCGGGCGCGAAACCACGCATCCCGCAAATGGATGATCTTGGCCCCGGCCCAATCAGGGGATCACATGGGCTCAGAAAAGGTTATCGGCTGCCGCGGCCGATCCCTGAAGTGGCGCCCGGAGAAAGCAGCGGGCCGGCTGAGGAGGGAAACGGGGGCCGGCCCGGCTGGAAAAGGGCCGGCGCCCCAGGAGGGGGGAAAGGGGTTCCGGCCGCTTGCAGGGGAGTATCGGGCACGCAAGGGGCCCGCGCATCCCGCAAATGAGTGATTTAGCGGTTCTTCCGTAGGATTTGCCGCGAACCGGGGGCGCCAATAGAATGGGCAGCATCGCGTCCATGGAGAAGATGCTGCCCATTCTGCCGAAGCGGACCGTCGAGGCGGACGCCTAGATGGGCGTCCCGCTCAGGGTGCTGCTCGTCGAGGATTCCGAGGACGACGCGTTGCTCCTGCTCAGGGAGTTTCGGCGCGGCGGCTACGAGCCGGTCTCGAGGAGGGTGGACACCGCCGCCGGCATGGAGGCCGCCCTCGGGGAAGAGGCCTGGGACCTGGTCATCTCCGACCACTCCATGCCGGCCTTCGACTCGGCGGCGGCGTTGGATCTCCTGAGAAGCAAAGGCTTCCGGGACCTGCCGTTCATCATCGTGAGCGGCAGGATCGGCGAGGACGCCGCGGTCTCCGCCATGAAGGCCGGCGCCCACGACTACCTCATGAAGGACAACCTCGCGCGCCTGAACTCCGCCATCGACCGGGAGCTCAGGGAGGCGGAGGTGAGGCGCGAGCGCCGCCAGGCCGAGGAGAGGTACCGCTCCATCTTCGAGAACGCGGTGGAGGGCATCTTCCAGACCACCGCGGACGGCAGGTTCGTGACCGCCAACCCCGCCCTGGCCCGCATGTACGGCTATCGATCCCCGGAGGACCTGCTCCAAAGAGTCTCCAACGTGGAGGACCAGCTCTATGCCGACCCCGAACGCAGAAGGGAGTTCGCCCGCCTCATCCTGCGCGACGGCATAGTGCAGGGCTTCGAGATGCGGGTCCGCCGCGGTGACGGGGAGGAGGCCTGGACCTCCGTGGACGCGCGCGTCATCCGCGACGAACAGGGCGAGGCGGCCGGCTACGAAGGCTTCGTCAAGGACATCACCGAGCAGAAGCGGGCCGAGGAGGCTTTGGGCGAGATCCGGGCGGCCGAGCGGCGCCGGATCGCCCGCGAGCTGCACGACGTGGTCCTCCAGGACCTGACCTACGCCCTCCAGTCCATGCAGGTCGTCGCCAGGATGCCCCAGGGCGTTGACCGCGACGAGGAGGCCGAGCGTCAGGTCGAGGCCCTCAGGCGGTCGGTCGCGGGAATTAGGGACGCCATCTACGACCTGCGCCTCGAAGGGGCAGGAGAGCAGACCCTGGCCCGCTCCCTGGAGTCCATAGTGGACCTCAACCGCCAGATGGCCCCGGCCTGCTCGTTCGAGCTGGCGATGGACGAGGACTTCCCGGCCACGCTCCGGGGGCCGGTGGCGGTCGAGGTGGCCCGCGTGGTCCAGGAGGCGCTCGCCAACGTCAGGCGCCACTCCGGCGCCGGGCGCGCCACCGTCTTCCTGGGGAAGGGCCGCGTCGAGATCGAGGACGACGGCCAGGGCTTCGGGTCCGACACCCCGGCCGGCATGGGCCTCACGGGGATGCGCGAGCGGGCGCAGGCCCTGGGCGGAGAGCTCGAAGTCGAGGGCGGACCGGGAAGGGGGACCCTCGTGCGGCTCCGGTTGCCCGTCGAGGTCGCCCCGAGGGAGGCTTGAGCCGCCCCCGCGTTTGCCCGGGTTGTTGTATGCTTCCGTTCTGTGGGAGCCGTGAGGCAGGTCCCCCGAAAGGAAAGATATGCAGCGAATCTTGCTCGTCGAGGACCACGCGTCTTTCAGGCAGACCCTCGCGTTCATCTTCGATAGGGAACCGGAGTTCGAGGTGGTCGCCCAGGCCGGGACGCTCGCCGAGGCCCGCCGGAAGATGGAAGGTTTGCAGGCCGACCTCGGGGTCATAGACCTATCCCTTCCAGACGGCGAGGGGGTGGAGTTGATCCGGGAGCTCCGCGACGCCAGCAGGGAGTTCGCCGCCCTGATCCTGACCGCCAGCCTGGACAAGGCCGAGCACGCCCGCGCGGTCGAGGCCGGTGCCGCCGGGGTCCTCCACAAGTCCGCCGACGTGGACGAGATCCTGACCGCCACGCGCCGCCTGTCGGCCGGGGAAACCCTGCTCTCGCCCCAGGAACTCGTCGAGCTTCTCCGCCTGGCCGGCCAGAACCGCGAGCAAGAGCGCGAAGCCATGATGAGCCTGGGCCAGATCACACCGCGCGAAAAAGAAGTCCTCCAGACGCTGGCCGAAGGCCTCTCCAACAAACAGATAGCCGCCCGTCTGCACATGAGCGTGGACACCGAACGCACCCACATGATGAACATCCTCAACAAGCTCGGCGTCCACTCGCGCCTGCAAGCCCTCCTCTTCGCCGCCCGTCACGGGTTGGTAAAGCTGAAGTGAGCG
>CAXTDD010000510.1:0-3019 GCA_964242955.1 uncultured Rubrobacteraceae bacterium
CCCGGCCCATCAGGGCGCGGCGTTCGATCATGCCCAGCACTTCGGGGTCCGTCGCGGTCGGCACCGCGGGTAGATCCTTCAGCAGCCGCAGCACTTCATCACGCTTTTGGAGGTTGCCGCAGGCCAACTCACCCAGCACGAAAGGGTGCATCAACACCCGCCCACGCTCCAGGGCCTCGACCAACGCCGGCTCCCCGGAGCGCAGGTGGTCGACCCAGACGGAGGTGTCGACCAGGATCACGCAGAATCGGGACGCCGCCGGGGAGCGGACCGCAAACCGGGCTCGCTGCCTCCCAACCGCGCCAGGCGCCGCGCGCTCTCCCGTTCGATCAAGGCGCGCAAACCCTCGTGGATCAGGTCGGTCCGTCCTTCCATGCCGGTGATCCTACGCGCCTCGTCGAGCAGTTGGTCGTCGAGGTTGATCGTGGTGCGCACAGCACTCCTCTCCGTGAGCCGTGGATTGAATGTACATCATTTGACGTCTATTTTCATGCATAAGTCGAGGCCCTACGCTACCGTAACCTTATCGAGCCCTTGAAACTGATCGAGGGTACGTCGAATGCCAGGCCGTTCTTGCAAGCCGCCCGAGAGATGTTCAGTAATACTGCCGGACGTAGCCGAACGCCCTATCGAACAGGTCCCCGTCTTTGATCTTGTAGTCCACATAGACCACCTTGCGGAGCGCCTTCTGAACCTCGCGCTCGCCCTGCTTCGTTCCCTGCCAGCCCGGGAAGCGGACGATGCGCACGATGTTGTCTATGTCGGCGACTATCCGCTCGACTATTACCGGCGTGTCGCCGTTCCTGGTCTCGGCGAAGAGCTCGGTCAGCGCGGCCTTCGCCCGTGCCTGCTCGTCCACGGGGTCTACCAGCTGCTCCGCCTCGACGACTTCTCTTGCGAGCGTGAGGAGCTCCTTGAGGAACTGGAGGCTGTGCAACTGGCCCTGCTCGTGCCTCTCCCTGAGCTTTTCCAGCCGCTCACCGAGCGCCACGAACTCGGGGATGCTCCCGTGGCGGCCGAGGCGGGAGATGAGCTTTATCTCGATCTCCCGGGACTTCTTCTCGGGGTCGTCGGTGCCGAGCACCCCTTCGAGCACCTCCGCGTCCAGGACCAGGGTCTCCAGGTCGTCGCGGACGGCTTCGAGGTGGACGTTCCGGTGGACGAGCTCGACGGTCTTGGCCCCGAGCGCGTGCCAGAGCAGCTTGCCGTTGCCGCTCGGCGGCTTGACCGACTCGTAGACCTGTGTCAGCCAGCGGTAGTCGGTCGCGTGCGGCTCCAGAACGAGGTCTGGAGAGAGCGCCTCCCACAGGCGGGAGAGCACCGAGTATTGCTCCGCGAAGCGGTCGCGGGTCTCGTTGTCCGGCAGGCGTTCCTGGGCGAACATCAGACCCTCGTAGCCGCCGACGGTCCGGTCCACGTCGGGGAAGAAGGCGAGGCACGCAGCGACCTGCCGCGGCAGCCGCTGTTTGAGCTCGTCGAGGTTGGTTATGACCTGTTGGACGGCCCGTTCGTCGAAGTCGAGGGCGTTTGCGACATCGTCGAAGACGCCGAGGTAGTCCACGATCAGGCCGTGGGTCTTGCCGGGGTAGACGCGGTTGGTGCGGCAGATGGCCTGGAGCAGGTTGTGGTCGCGCATGGGCTTGTCCAGGTACATCGCCTGCAGGATCGGGGCGTCGAAGCCGGTGAGGAGCTTGGAGGTGACGATCAGGAACCGCAGCGGGTCGAGGGGATCGCGGAAACGGTCGAGGAGCCTCTCTTCTTCGTCCTTGCTGAGCTTCCACTCGCCGTACTCGTCCGCCTTACCGCCCTGGGTGTGCATGACGATTGCCGAGGCTTCGGGGCCGACGAGCTCGTCCATCGCCTTTTTGTAGAGGACGCAACACTCGCGGTCGAAGGTTACGACCTGGGCCTTGAAGTTGTTCGGCTCGACCTTCTGGCGGTAGTGGTCGGTGATGTGCTCGCAGATGGCCCGGACGCGCTCGGGGGACTTTATGAGGACTGCCATTCTGGCGGCGCGGCGGGCGAGGTCGTCGCGGTCCTGCTCGGCGAGCTCGTCCGTAATTTGTTGATACGCCTCGTCTACGGCGGCGCGGTCGATGCGGAGCCTCACGTCCACGGCCTCGAAGTGGAGCGGGAGGGTGGCGTTGTCCCTGATGGAGTCCTGGAAGGAGTAGCGGCTCATGTAGCCGCCCTCGTCCTCCTCGGCGCCGAAGGCCCAGAAGGTGTTGCGGTCGCGCTTGTTTATGGGGGTGCCGGTGAGGCCGAAGAGGAAGGCGTTGGGCAGGGCCTCGCGCATCTTGCGTCCGAGGTCGCCCTCCTGGGTGCGGTGGGCCTCGTCCACCATCACGATGATGTTGGATCGGTCGTTCAGGCGGCCCTCCGCCTCGGCGAACTTGTGGATGGTGGTTATGACGATCTTGCGGGTGTCCGCGGCGAGGAGGTTTTGGAGCTCCTGGCGCGTCCCGGCCCCGACCATGTTCGGCACGTCAGAGGCGTTGAAGGTCGCGGAGATCTGGGTGTCCAGGTCTATGCGGTCGACCACGATCATGACGGTCGGGTTACCGAGCGCCGGGTGCATCCTGAGCTTCTGGGAGGCGAAGACCATGAGCAGGGATTTGCCCGAGCCCTGGAAGTGCCAGATCAGGCCCTTCCGTGTCCGGCCGGCGAGGACGCGGGAGACGATCATGTTCGCCCCCTCGTACTGCTGGTAGCGGCAGATGACCTTGATGCGCCGGTGCTTCCTGTCCGTCGCGAACAACGTGAAGTTCCGCAGGATGTCCAGCACCACATCGGGCCGCAGCATCGAGCGCACGCTCCTGCGCACGTCCGCGAGCGTCCCTTCGTCCTTATCATCTCCCTCGTGCCACGGGCCCCAGATCTCCGGCGGCATCCCGACCGAGCCGTAGCGGTAGCGCCGGCCCTCGGAGGCGAACGACAAGACGTTGGGCACGAACATCTCCGGCACGCTCGTCTCGTAGCCGTCGTGGATGTCCGCCGCCCCGTCCAGCCAGCTAACCGC
>CAXTDD010000511.1:0-3015 GCA_964242955.1 uncultured Rubrobacteraceae bacterium
TACAATTCGATGGCACACCAGACGTGTTTGCGGACTCGGGCCGACTCCTTTCTCTGGCGCAGGGAGGCAATCAAGTTGCGTTTCTGTGAAAAGAGAGGAACGGTGAGATATGCCGATGTCCCTGGAAGAGCAGATACATTTGCTCTCGATGGTGGATATCCTCGGGCCGCTCCCGCCTGAGGAGCTGGATGATCTGGCACGACGGACCCCGGACACCTACCTCGATGAGGGGGAGATCCTCTATACCCCCCATGAGGCGGGCGAGAAGCTGTTCATGCTCAAGAAGGGGAGGGTGCAGGTCTACGAGATAGGCCCCGAAGGACGGGAGATCACCCTCTCCGTGGCGGAGAGCGGGGCCGTATTCGGGGAGATGTCCCTGGCCGGCCAGAGCCTTCAAGGGGTGTACGTGAGGGCCCTCGCGCCGTCCTTCGTGTGTTCGCTCAGGCTCCCGGATTTCGAGCGTTTGATCTTGAGGAACCCGGAGGTGGGCTTGAGGCTCGTGAGGGTGCTCGCCGGGAGGTTGCGCCAATCCGAGGTTCGTATGGCAGGCCTCGTCCAGAAGGAAGTCCCCGCGCGCCTCGCGACCCTGATCCTGTCTCTCGTAGACAGCGAGGGGTTGGTTAGCGGCGCAAGCTACAAGATAACCACCCGCTACACCCACGAGCAACTCGGCACCATGATCGGCGCGGGGCGCGTGGCGGTGAGCCGCGCATTCTCCAACCTCAAGGACTCCGGGGCGGTCGAGATCAAGAAGCGCTACATCCACATCCTCGATCTGGACACCCTCAGAGAAGCCTCCAAAGCCGGCTAGAGAGGGAGGGCTTCTCTACAAACAGCTTGGAACGTAACGACCACCCACCGGACCTGCTCGCGCGCGGGTGTCTTGTATCACAGTATACGGCGTCACCCGCCACCCCCATATACTGTAGCGGTGGGTGAAAGGTAAGATCCATCGAATGATGGACAGGGAAGGAAGCATACAGTTCATGGGCCGGCGCCTTGCCGTGTTGGGTCCCCCGCACGGCCGACGCCGGTTCCTGGACCGTACTTGGCGAGAAGCATGCCGATTCGGAGGTTCTATGACCCGCAACGGGGTCGAAAAGCTGGTCGAAGTGGCCGTCGCGGTCCAGGAACAGAACGTGAGGTTCACCCTGGGCGTGTTGGGGAACTCTGTCGGGATGCTCGCCGGCCAGGCTGGGGCGACCTGGGCCCTCCTGGAGCAGACCAGGGCGCGGCAACAAGCCATCCACGCCCTGGCCGGGGAGTCGGTTAAGGCTTACGCCGGCCTCCTCTACGGGCAAGCCCCGGAAGGGGTCGCGCCCCGCCCCGACGCCCCGGGGCTGCCGATAGACGACTACGACCGGCTTGACGTCGAAGAGCTGGGACGCAAGTTGGAGGGGCTCCGCATCCGGGACGTCGAGAGGCTCAAGGCCCACGAGAGGCGCACCAGGAACCGGCATGCCATGATGGAGCGCCTGGATCGCGCGCTCGTCTAACAACCAAGGCCGGAGGAACGGGACGTTGAGAAGCCCCTGGAACACTTGGAGGAGATAGTCGGGATGCGTTCGCAGGAAGCCGTGGTCGGCAAGAGGGTGCAGGTACGCCAGGGACCCGGGAGACGGGAGTTTCGGGAGGCGTCCGGCACCATCACGCAGAGGTACGGAGCCCCGGATTACGTGGCCCTGGACGTAGAGTTTGGGGACGGGAGCCACGAGCTGTTCTGGCATCACGAGCTGGAGGAGGCGGACGGCACGGTGGACCCTGCATGACCGACGATTCCAGACGGCACATAGGAACGGCAGCCGCCTCTCCGACGCGGGCGAAGGCGCCGACGATGTACTGGTTGATCGTAGAGCGTGAGAGCTTCCGCACGAATGCGTACACAATCCCGGACGCGGACACGCTGCCGGTCTTCAGCCACGAGCGGGAGGCGCAAACGTTCCTCCGGCTTGAAGGACTTGTCGGCGGCTGGCAGACGAGAGAGACCAGCGAAGGCGAGCTCATCTCGTTGCTCCTCGGCCTCTGCGCGCGCGTTCGGAAGGTCGCGCTGGACCCGACGGCCGAAACCGGCCCCAACCCTCCATCGGACCTCGTAAACGTGCAGAGCAGAACCTTCGTCGATTTCCTGATGCGGCACTCCCGCACCGGCGCCGGAGAGGTAGGAGCGGGCCGCTGAAGCGGTAGGCCGGAGCATCGAGCTCCGGCCTTTTCAAGACGCTCCGGCTTCTGCTATCGGCCATCAGCTTTTGGCTCTGCCGATGGTTGACCACCGCGATGGGCTATGATGGAGCTTGGCGGGGACACGTATCTTCGCCCCGGTGCTGGCGAGAGTGAGGAGGTCTGCTTCCATGCGCGTGGCGCTCTTTATAACGTGCTTCAACGACACCCTCTTCCCCGAGACGGGCCGCGCGACCGTCGAGGTGCTCGAACGCCTCGGCCACGAGGTGGTGTTTCCGATGGAGCAGACCTGCTGCGGCCAGATGCACTTCAACACCGGCTACCAGAGGGAGGCCATACCCCTGGTGCGCCGCTTCGTCGAGACTTTCGAGCCATACGACGCCGTCGTCGCCCCTTCGGGCTCCTGCGTCGGCATGGTGCGCGAGCTCTACCCCATGGCCGCCGACCTGGCCGAAGACCCCGACCTCGCCACACGCGTAAAGCACCTCGGTCCCAAAGTCTTCGAGCTCTCCGAATTCCTGGTCAAGAGGCTCGGGATCACGGACGTCGGGGCTTACTACCCGCACCGCGTCACCTACCACCCGACCTGCCACTCCTTGAGGATGCTCAAGGTCGGAGAAGCGCCGCTGGAGTTGTTGCGCAACGTGCGGGGGGTGGACCTCGTCGAGCTCGGGGAGGCCGAGCAGTGCTGCGGTTTCGGCGGCACGTTCGCGGTAAAGAACGCTGAGACGTCGGCGGCGATGCTGGGGGACAAGATCCGGCGCGTCCTCGACACCGAGGCCGAGGTCTGCGCCGCCGGGGACAACTCCTGCCTCATGCACATCGGCGGCGGCCTCC
>CAXTDD010000512.1:0-3009 GCA_964242955.1 uncultured Rubrobacteraceae bacterium
TCCCGCACACCGTCAACCGGGTCGGCTCGATGGTGAGCATCTTCTTCACGGAGAACCCCGTGACGGACTTCGACTCCGCCGCCGCCTCGGACACGAAGGCCTTCAAGGACTTTTTCTGGCACATGCTCTCGCGCGGCGTCTACCTGGCGCCGAGTCAGTACGAGGCCGGCTTCATCTCAGCCGCCCACATGGACGAGGACTTGGACAAGACCTTCGAGGCGGCCCGCGAGTGGTTCGCCGGGAGGGCGGGATAGTGGAGAGGACGGCAAGGCGCACGCCGGAGGTGTCGCTGGAGGAGGTCTTCCTCAAGGCCGCGGCGGGATTGGAGCGCGAGGATGCCCGGGCGGGGGTGGTGGCGGAGGCGCTCGGGCACCTGCAGCGGGGTTTCGAGGCGCACTACGGCCACGGGCCCGGGGGGGCGACCGACGACGGGGTTCTCGTCGGCGACAACGCTTATGCGCTCTCCGTCGAGACCATCGCCACGCTCGACGAGCCGCGCTTCGTGGCGGTGGCGGCGCGCATGATCCGGGACGGCGCCGGTCTCATAGCGGCGGGCGAGCCCGTCAGCGTCGAGACCTGGACGCCCCACCTGGCCGGCCTGCTCGACATCATCACCGCGGAGGGTCAGCGGAGGTCGGAGGAGAGGATCCGGCTCGCCGCGCGGGAACTGCGTGACGCGCTTGGGTAAGCCCGGACGGACGACGCAGAAGAGCCTCCCCACCGGCGAGGAGCGGGCGCACCTCGTGCGGGAGATGTTCGACCGGATCGCCGGCCGCTACGAGCTCCTGAACGCCGTGATGACCGCTGGCCTCTACAAACTCTGGTACCGGCGCGTGATCCGCGCGGCGGGGCTGCGGCCCGGCGATACCGCCCTCGACCTCGCCTGCGGCACCGGAAGCCTGACCCGCGAGTTGGCCCGAACCGTCGGGCCGACCGGCCCCGTCCTCGGCATCGACTTCTCCCCCGAGATGCTGCGGGCCGCCAGAGCCCGGCCCACGCCCAACGTCGAGTACCGCCTCGGGGACGCAACAAACCTTGCGGGCATCCCTAACGGCCGCTTCGACGCGGTCACCATCGCCTACGGCGCCCGCAACATACCCGACCTCGACGGTCTCTTCGCGGAGATGGCGCGGGTGCTCAGGCCCGGCGGAAGGGCGGTCTGCCTGGAGATAGCCAGGCCTACCGGCAGGCTCTCCGGCGCGTTCTACGGGCTGTGGTTCGACAGGATCGTGCCAAAAGTGGGCGGGATCGTCTCCGGCGATCCGCACGCCTACTCGTATTTGCCCGAATCAGTGAAAGAGTTCGTGGCGCCCGACGAGTTAGCTGTCATAATAGAACGTAATGGATTACAAAATGTTACATGGGACAGGCTCGGGGGCGGCATCATCACGCTCCACCGCGGAACGGCAGGCCCCGGCGGACCCGAATAAGCTACGCTCCGCCCTGCCGGATGGGGCATTCGAAACCGTGGACGAGGTCGAGGGTTTGCTCGCCGCGGTGGGCGAGAGGGCGCCGGCCGCGCTGGCGCAACCGTCTCTCGAGGCGCTCACCTCCGGCCGCTCTTGCTCGCGCTGGCGGCCGCGGTGGGGCCCCCTAACAGTGAGGAGCTGCTCCGGGCGGCGACCGCCATCGAGGTGCTGCACACGGCGACGCTCATCCACGACGACATCGTGGACGGCGCACAGACGAGGCGCGGGGCCCCGACGGCCGTCTCGCGTTACGGGCGCGAGGTCGCCGCGGCTGCCGGGGATTACCTCTTCGCCGAGACCTTCTCCGAGCTCGCCGGCATCGGGGACCCCAGGCTCGTCCGGGCCTTCGCCGAGGCCTCCGTTGGGCTCGCTGCCGGGGAGCTCGAGCAGTACCGCGCCAACGGGGCGAGCGTCGAGGTGGAGGCGTACCTGGAGCACATCAGGAAGAAGACGGCCGGCCTCTTCAGGGTGGCTTGCGTGGCCGGGGGCACTTTAGGCGGGTTGTCGCTCGCCCAGATCGACGCTTTGGCGACCTACGGGCAGGCGCTTGGGATCGCCTTCCAGATGTCCGACGACATCATGGACCTCGTCGGGAAGCCGGGGCTCATGGGCAAGGGCATAGGCACGGACCTTGTCGAGGGCACCGTCACTTTGCCGGTGATCTTCGCGCTGCGCGAGGGCGACGCGGGGACCATCCGCCGGGTGCTCGCCGACCCCGCGCCGTCGCCCGAGTTGCTCGAGGCCGGCATCGAGGCCGTCCTCGCCACCGACGCCGTCACGAGGACGGAGGAGTGGGCGCGGGGTGAGATCGAGGGCGCATTGCGGGACTTGAGCCTGCTGCCCGACTGCCCCGAACGCGACTTCCTGGAGTCCGTGGCCGCGGAGGTGGTCGGAAGGGATGCCTGAGCCCGGTATCTTCGCGGCCGGCACCCTGATGCCCGTCACGGCCCCGCCCATAACGGACGGGGCCGTTCTGGTCGAAAACGGCAGGATCTCCGCCGTCGGACCGCTCTCCGGGCTCGCCGGGGAACGTCCCGACGTCGCCGTACAGCACTTCCCCCGTTCCACGATAATCCCCGGCGCCGTCAACGTCCACGCCCACCTCGGCTTCAGGCGCGAGGACGCGCCGCCGGGCGGCACCTTCTCCGGATGGCTCACAAAGCTCATAGAACGCCTGCCGGAGAAAGAGAGTTGGACCGCGGAGGCGGCCCGTGACTCGGCACGCGAGGCGGTCGAGGCGGGGACGACGTTCATGGCCGAGTCTTCGCCTTACGGGGAGTGCCTGCCCCAGCTCGCCGGGAGCGGGATGGGCGGCGCGGTCTACGCCGAGTTCTTCCCCGGCGACTACGACGGGGCGGGTCCGGAGGAGATCGTGGAGGCGATCATCGCCAGGGTACAGGCAATGAACAAGGGCCTCCCGGACCGCGTACACGCC
Source organism: uncultured Rubrobacteraceae bacterium (assembly GCA_964242955.1). Taxonomy (GTDB): domain Bacteria; phylum Actinomycetota; class Rubrobacteria; order Rubrobacterales; family Rubrobacteraceae; genus Rubrobacter_D. The sequence continues at coordinate 2,905 of CAXTDD010000512.1, forward strand.
CGGGTCAGCGTCCACTCCCCGTACACCGTAGACCCGGAGTCGTCCCGGATCGCCGCGCGGCGTACCCGGGAGTTGGGATGGACGCTCGCCTTCCACCTCTCGGAG
>CAXTDD010000513.1:0-3008 GCA_964242955.1 uncultured Rubrobacteraceae bacterium
AGGATCCGGGAGTCAGGATACTGGCCCGCCGCCTTTTCGGACCCCCAAGGGACGAGGATCCCTGGAAGGAGGCGCGGTCGTGGTGCGATGGAGTTTTTGCGGACGGGGTAGAGGGAGGTGGCTCCTGCTCGCGAGCCTCTTCTTGCCGGTTCTGATCTCGGCGTGTTTGCTGGCGGTGATCCGGCCGGCCGATGCGGCTTTCCCCGGAGAGAACGGCCGCATAGTCTTCGAGTCGAACCGCGACGGGAACTCGGAGCTGTATTCGATAAGGCCGGACGGCACCGGCCAGAGGAACCTCACGAACAACCCGGCGTCGGATAACGCCCCGACCTACTCGCCGGATGGGGAGAGGATCGCCTTCTCCAGCGACCGCGACGGGGACTACGAGATCTTCGTCATGAACGCCGACGGCTCGGGCCAGCGCAGGGTCACGAACAACGCGGGCTTCGACTTCGGGCCGTCCTGGTCCCCGACCGGACGACGCCTCGCGTTCACCAGCGACAGCGCCGTGAGCTTCGACATCTACACGATCGGGGTGGACGGACAGGACCCCAGGCGCATCACCAACAACGATAACTTCGACTTCTCCCCAGACTGGTCGCCGGATGGGAGGAGGATCGCCTTCGAGACCGACCGCCCCCTGGGCGACGGTAGCGACCAGGAGATCTACCGGATAGACCTCGCGACCCGCAACGTGGCGAACATCTCCCGCAACGACTTCGCCGACTTCTCCCCCTCGTACTCACCGAACGGCAAGAGGATCGCCTTCCAGACCCGGCGCCCGGAGGCCGGCGGCGGGGACCCGGTCAACTTCGACGTCTACACCGCCGACACCAACGGCGCGAATCCCAGGCGCCTGACGGGGACCTCCACCGACGACTACGTGCCCGCCTGGTCGCCCGACGGCAGGCGGATAGCCTACTCGGTTGCCAAAGACCCGGCCTTCGAGGCGGTGGAGATCTTCACCATGAACGCCGCCGACGGCTCGGACCAACGCCGCCTCACCAGCAACCCGCAGGCCTCAGACTTCGGCCCCGACTGGCAACCCCTCGTTCGCGAGACCCCCCCGCCAGGGCCGAACCCCAACCCCGATCCTGACCCGGACCGCTGCACGATCAAGGGGACGCGGGGGTCGGATATCGAGAAAGGCACCCCCCGACGGGACGTGATCTGCACGCTCGGAGGCGACGACATCGTGTTTGCAGAGGGCGGCAACGACGTGGTCAGGGGCGGTGCCGGCGATGACAAGCTCTACGGCGGTGCCGGCAATGACCTCCTGATTGGGGAGGGCGGCACGGATACCATGTTCGGCCAGAAGGGTAGGGACCGCTTCAGGGGCGGCCCCGGCAGGGACGTTTCGGAGCAGTAACGGCCCGATCGACCCGACGCGGGCCCCCGTCTAACCCCACGACGGGGGCCCGATTTTTTGCCGCCACGCTTCGCGGGGATGCGTCTGGTGTGTCGTCAGCGTACGCGTGCCGGCTTGGGTTTTTGGGTGAGGCCGCCGTCGGCGCGGACATCGCGGTTGCGGAGGAGGAAGAGGCCGTATAGGACGAAGCCCAAGGTGCTTAGCAGCATCAGGATGCGGTAGCTGACGGTGCCGAGGGCGGCTATGTCCACGGCGAGGGCGAAGACGGTGTGGATGAAGATGACGGGCCACAGGGAGGCGGTACGCCAGCGGAGGGCCCCGTAGGTGAAGCCGCTGCAGACGGCGAGGATGGTCAGACGGATGGCCTCGGGCCATGGGCCGTCGGTGAAGGTCCTGCCGAAGATCAGGGCTCCGGCGAGGAGGGAGGTCAGGACCATCGCCCCCACGGGCCCCACCGGCGCGAGCGTCCGCCACATGAGGCCGCGGAAGAGAAGCTCTTGCCCGAAGGCCGCGACGAGCACGACGAGGAAGGCGGAGACCAACGCGTCGAGCCCGGCCACGAAGACGCCCCCGGAGAGGGCGAGCGCGCCGACGAACAGCGGGAACCACAGGAGCCGCAGGTTCTTCGCGTTCGGGCGGCCGAAGCCGGCCTCGCGCCCCGACCCCGTTGTGTAGATCAGGACGACGGCCAGCAGGATGGCGAGCCCCCAGAACAGCACGTCCGGGCTCCTGAGGTCCGAGACCACGCGGTCGAGGCCGGTCGGCGGCTCGAACGCTTCCTGCGGCAGCCTTTGTATGTTCTTCACGGGCGCTCTTGGGAAGGAGATCCTGCTGAGGGCCGTCAGCACGAACAGCGCGAGCGTCACCGCGACGCAGAACAGCACCGGCCGCCGGTCCAGAAGACGCCTCACCTACGCCCCACCCGACGGTGACAACGCTAGAGCTTCTCCCGCAGGCCCGCCAGGATCAGGTCCAGCCCGAACTCGAACTCGGCGTCCCGGTCGACCCCGCCGAGCCGATCGCCGAGATCTGAGACGTTGGGGAACTCCTCCTCAGAGAGCGCCCTGGCGCCCGCCCGGCCGCCGTCCGGCTCCATCGCGAAGCCCCGGATCTCGGCCATCGCGTACCCCATCGCGTACCCGGACAACGCCCTGAAAGCGTGCAACGCCGTCATCGCGTCGAAGCCGGCCCCCCGCAAGGTCTTCAAGAACTCCTCGACCAGCCACGCCCCGTCCATCGTGTCCGGCGGACGCACGACCAGCAGCGGGAAGACATTGGGATGCTCATGCGCGAGCCGCCGAAACCCCCGGTACGCCTCCTTTACCCGCTCCTCCCACCCCTCTTCCTCCGACGGAATACTCAACCGGCCCAACAACACCTCGACCATCCCGTCGAGCAAGGCGTTCTTGTTGGGAACGTGGTTGTAGAGCGACATCGCCTCCACCCCGAGATCCGCCCCCAGCTTCCTCATGCTCAACGCCTCCAACCCCTCGCGGTCGGCGAACCGCACCGCCGCCTCCAACACCCTCCGCCGACTCAACGGCCGCCGCTTCGCCTCGACCAACAGAGAACCTCCCACGCCTTTGTTGACAGCTTACAGGATCTACGCTACATTTACACCGTAAATATACAACGTAAG
>CAXTDD010000514.1:0-3007 GCA_964242955.1 uncultured Rubrobacteraceae bacterium
AGCGAGGCCTTCGCGGAGGCCTGGCGCGGCTACCGGCGCGAGCGGGTGCACGAGGCCCTCGGTGCCCTGCCCCGCGAGCAGCGCGAGGCCGTCACGCTCGCCCACCTCCACGGCCAGACGCAGACGGAGATCGCACAAAGCCTCGGCCTGCCGCTCGGCACCGTGAAGGGGAGGATGCGCCTCGGCCTCAAGAAACTCCGCGAGCACCTCGGCGGCGGCGAATTGGCACCGGCGGAGTAAGCCCCCGCCGGCGATCCGGGACTACTCCTCCGCGCGGCCATCAGAGGGCTTCCGGGCACAGAACACCGCCCTCCGCAGTCCCTCTGGAAGGCCGGGAGGCCCGAAGCGCGTAGCGGGCCGAAAGCCTGCGTGGCAGGCGTGCTTACTTCTCGGCGTCCTGGATCTCTTCGATGGCCTCTTCGTCGATGATGTCGGGCTTCTCGTGCGCGGGCTGCGCGTCCAGGATCTGCTCGCCGGAGATCTCCTCTTTCATCCTGACGAGCGTGGCGTTGAGGGTGGCGCCGAAGAGGATGGTGAGGGATGAGATGTAGAGGTAGAGCAGCAGGACTATGACCGTGCCGATGGAGCCGTAGGTCTTGTCGTAGGTGTTGAAATCGCTGCTGAGGTAGAGGTTGAAGGCCAGGCTCGCCAGCACCCACAGGGCGATGCCAACGAAGCCGCCGGGCGTGATCCAGCGAAAAGGCTGCCCGGCGTCGGGGGCGAAGTAGAAGAGAAGGGCCACCGTGGCGACCATGAACAGGAGCGCCGCCGGCCAGCGCGCTATCTCCCAGACGAATATGAACTCGTCGTCGAGCGTGAAGATCTCCGCTATCGTCTCCCCGATGGAGGGACCGGCGATCAGCAGCAGCGTCCCGACGAGGACCAGCGCCGAAAGCCCGAGCGTCATCAGGATGGCTATGCCCTTGACCTTCCAGAATGGCCTGGTCTCCTGCACGTCGTAGGCGCGGTTGAGGGCGTTTATGAGGGCCGAGAACGCTCCCGAGGTGGCCCAGATCGTGCCCAGTATGCCGACCGAGAGCAATCCCGGTGCCGTGTCCTCGTTGCGCAAGGTCCGCTCGGTGTAGTCCTCGATAAGGTCGAAGACCTGGGCCGGCAAGACCTGGCGGAGGTAGTCGAAGAGCTCGCCGGCGAACTGGGGGCTGGAGCTCGAGAAGGCGTCAACGACCGCGACGAGGAACAGGATGAAGGGGAAGAGCGCCAGGATCAGGTAGTAGGCCAACTGCGCCGCGAGCCCCAGTGCGTCGTCGCGCTGGAACTCCTGCATGGTCGCCTTGAGCGTCTGGAAGCGCACCAAGTCCCTCAAGTCGCCCAAAAAGTTCTTGAGCGAGCCCTTCGCCGGACGCCTCGCCACCGCCTGCATCTCCGCCTTGGGAATCTCGGGTTCCATCGGTGCGGCACCTCCCTTCGGTACGCCGCATTTTACCGTTTTGCCCGGGGTATCGGCACCGCGGCGAGGGGCCGGTCCCGGAGATAATCCGGCCGGGCCGCGGGGTCGTATAAACCTTCGGACGGAAAGAGGAGCGAATGTTGGAGAGGGTCGTTGCACGCCACGCGTCGGGTACCCCGGTTGGGAACGGGCTATCATCCCTTGCGTGGGGGGTGAACGGTCAGGCCCCACCCGCGAGCGGAAGGTGCCGGATGGTCGAGGTGGAGGACGAGATCCTGGTGCGGCGCGTGGCCGCCGGGGACGGGCGGGCCCTGGGCGCGCTCTACGACCGCTACGCGGGGCTGGTCTACGGGACCGGGGCCCGCTACCTCGGGGACCGGGGGCTCGCCGAAGACCTCGTGCAGGACGTCTTTACCTCCGTGTGGAAGAACGCGGCGGGCTTCGATCCCTCGCGGGCCGGGTTCGGAACCTGGATCTACCGCATAACCCGCAACCGGGCCACAGACCTGATCCGGCGCCGCAAAGCCCGCGTTCGCACGGTCGACGCGGATTCGCTGCCGGAGCCCGGAGAGCCGGACCCATCAGGCGAGATCTCGCGCGGCTTCGACGTCGCCGTGGCGCTCTCGCGGCTCTCCCCGACCCACCGGGAACTGCTCGTCCTCGCGTACTTCGAAGGCCTCTCGCAGCGCGAGATCTCCGCCCGCACCAACACGCCGCTGGGCACGGTCAAGAGCCGTACGACCGCCGCCATGCGAACCCTGCGCGACCTCCTGACGGACCCGGACGAAAGCCCTGCCGATGAGTGAGCATTCCCGGACACGCGACCTTCTCGGCCCGTTCGTCATGGGCGACCTCCCCGCCGACGAGGAACGTACGGTCGGGCAACACCTGGAAAGTTGCCCCTCTTGCCGCCGGGAGGCGGAATCCTTGCGGCTCGCCCACGAGCACATGGTCGAGTTCGCCGCCGCGTCCGAGACCCCGCCGCCGCACATCAAGGAGCGGGCCGTTGCCGGGATGCCGCGCGCCTCTACACGGAGGCCCGTGCCGTCCTGGCTGGCTATCGCCGCCGCCTTGCTGGTCGTGGCGATCGGGGTGGCCTACGGGGCGTCCATACTCGGCAGCGACGAGGTGGCGGCCGCCACCCTGGAGCCTATGGGCGAGGCGCCCGACGCCGGCGCCGAGGTGAACGTCCAGGGCTCCGGCGAGAACCTCGAGGTCAGCGTGGACGCCTGGGGCCTCCCGAAGTGCGAGGAGGAAGAGTACTACGAGCTCTGGTTTGTCGAGGAGAACGGCGAGCACGTCAGCGCCGGCACCTTCACCGTCGGCGAGAGCGGCGACGCCGAGCTCGACCTGACCGCACCCCAGTTCGCCACCTCCTACCCGCGCATAGGCGTAACCGTCGAGAAGGACAAGGACCCGCGCCCCAGCGGCGTGATGATGATGGGTGGGGAGTTGAGGGGTTCGTAGAGCTATTAGCCCTTAGCTCTCCAAATAAAGGTTCGTGGTGTCGAAAGTAATCTTGTACAGCACCCCGTCGTGCTCGTGGCTCCGGAGGGCCAAGGAGTGTTTCTATTACCGCTAATCAGATGCTCCCGCACC
>CAXTDD010000515.1:0-1122 GCA_964242955.1 uncultured Rubrobacteraceae bacterium
CACCCAGCCCAACCCATCGGAACTCCTCGGCTCCAGGCGTCTCGCCGAGCTCCTGGGCCGCGCGCGCCAGGAATTCGACCACGTCCTGCTCGACGCCCCTCCGGTGGAACTCGTCTCCGACGCCTCCATCCTCGCCACGCTGGCGGACGGGACGTTGCTGGCGATGGACGCGCGCAAGACCCGCAAGGCGGCCCTGCGCCAGGCGGTGCACGGGCTGCAACTCGTCGGGGCCGACGTGCTCGGCGTCGTGGTCAACAACTCCGGGGTCCCCGGCTGAGGTTTGCCCGCCTCAGTGGCACTCGGCCCGGCCCGCATCAGAGAAAGTCTCGCCGGCTACCGGGATGAACTCCCAGACGTAGTTTCCCGGTTTCAGGGTGAGCTTCAGAACGCCGAAGGCACCATCGCTGTAGGCCTCGCTGTTATCGACGGGGCTCTCGATGCCGTAGCCCTCGCCGCCGCCGGTGCCCACCACGAACTGGCGGATGCCGCGCGCCGGGTCTGGGCGGCCCTCGGGGTCCTGCGGCGCGAAACGCTGGTAGTTGTGGTCGTGGGCGGAGAGAACCACGTCCGCATCGTGGTCGTGGAGAACCTCCCAGACCGGCTCCGTCCTCCTCTCGTACTCGCCCTGCTTGCCCGAGTTGAAGAGCGGGTGGTGGAAGTACGCCAGGGTACATCCCTCGTCCCCGTTGGCGGCGAGGTCGGACTCGAGCCAGCGTATCTGGGGCGAGCCGGCGTCGCATCCGCCGGCCTCCTCGCACATGCTGTTTAGCGCCACGACGTGCCACCCGCCGAGATCGTAGCTGTAGTAACCCTCACCCGGCTTGCCGGCCGCACCGCCGAAGTAGTCGAAGTACGCCGCGGCCACTGGGTCCTCCTCGTACTCGTGGTTTCCAGGGACGGGCCTGGTGCGGTCTTTGTGCCGCCCCCAGGTCGGGTCGTAGCACTCGGCGAAGTCCCGGGCGGAACCGTCCGGGTAGGCATGGTCGCCGAGGGTGAGGATGGTGCCGCCCGTGTCGTCGAGCAGGCCCGCGGTGGCCTCGTCGCCGTCGGCCGCGCCGCGGGCGCGGGGCCCGGCGGCGGCGGCGCCCGGGGGCCCCACCGGCCCCCGGGGGGTGGGGGCCC
>CAXTDD010000515.1:1132-3005 GCA_964242955.1 uncultured Rubrobacteraceae bacterium
GGCGAGGACGACGGCGCCACCATCGTCCCCGCGGGAGTAGAGGAACAGGACAAAGCCGCCGACCACGAACACGAGGGCCAGCCCTCCGGCGATCAGCGTCAGGCGCCTCACCACCCGCCTCCTTCCGGAGAGATCAGACCCGGGGCGTTGCCTTCCGGGGGGATGCGCGCGCGTTGCCCGGACGGCCCCCTACGATCTGTGATGTCCGGACGAAGGGTGGTGCTTCGTCGACCTGTACCATTCGACGTTCTCTTTACGGCCACATCACCTGCCTTTGCGGGCCATTTCCCATGATACTCGCGTCGGCGCACTGGATCGTTCGCCCGTCAATATAGTCGAGCCCGGTGTCTCGACCAGGGATCGCGGGTCCCGGCGACCGGGTTTTGCACTTTCGTATCGGGCCGCGGGTGGCGCCGGACGGCACTTTGGGCCGCTTTAGGGCCCCTTGCGGTCCGCTCTCTGCGCGGGCCCTTGCCGTTGCGGGTCCTCCGGTCTATCTGTGGGACCGTCAGGCCTGGACTTCCGCGGAGCGGGCGTAAAGGCCCGCCAACGGGAGACCGGCATCCGCGGCGAAGCAGGAACGAAGGCGGAAGTCGTCTTCTTGAGAAGACCGAAGAAGGAGGCAAACCATGTCCCGGGTCAGGGTCCACGAACGGCGGTCGCTTTTTCCCACTTCGCCTCGCCGGCGTGATCTCCCATGAGGGTCCTGCTCTCGATCTCGCCGTTGTTTGCGAGAAGGGTGGCCCTGATCTTCGCCCTCGTTGCGCTTTGTTTCGTCTCCCTCAGCGTCGGCGGGTTGCTCGCCGTTCGCTTTCTGGAGGGATCGTCGCTAGAGAGCGTCGTTAGGGAGTTTTACAACGCGTTCGACGCCAACAGGGAGAAGAGCTTTCCTACCCTCTTTTCGGCCTACGCGCTGCTGCTCTGCTCGTTTCTACTCGGCGCGATCTCGCTGGCCCGCAGGACGGCCGGGGCCCGCTACGTGGCCCACTGGGCGCTGCTCGGCGGCATCTTTCTCTACCTTTCCGTGGACGAGGCGCTCGTGATACACGAGAAGCTGATCTTACCCCTGCAATCCGCCCTGGATACGGGCGGTCTCCTCCGCCACGCCTGGGTCATACCCGGCGCGGCGGCCGTCCTGATCCTCGGGCTGGCCTACCTGAGGTTCGTCCTGGACCTGCCAGCCGGCGTCAGGAACCTGTTCGTGCTCGCCGGCGCCGTCTACGTTGGCGGCGCCTTGGGTATGGAGATGGTCGGCGGGTACTACCTGGGCGCCTTCGGCGACACGCTCGGGCAGGAGCTGCTCACGAACACCGAGGAGGCCCTGGAGATGCTGGGCGTGGTCGTCTTCGTCTACGCGCTGCTCACGTACATGGGCCTCCACGCGGAGAAGATAGAGGTAATGCCCGACCCGCCCGCCGAGGGCCTCCGTAGTGACTCCGGAACGGGGTAGGGCCACGGACCGGAGGCGGCGCCAGGATCACCGGAGGAACGTCCGGAACTCCCCGATCCGAACGTCCGGCTGGCCCGGACCCGGGCTGCGGCCCATGAGCCTGCGGCGGCCACTGGTACCCACGGCCCTGCTCCTGGCGAGCCTTCTCGGCGCGTTCGGCTTCCTGAGCTTCTACACCGCCCTGCACGCCAAGGAGCTCGGGGAGTTGTGCGCCATGACCCTGTTTTTCTGGCTGGCGCTCGCGACCCGGGCCGATTCGAGGTGGGCCGCTTACGTCCTCCTTCCCGCCGTCCTCGTGGCGCTCTTCGCCTCGCTGTACGCGCTGGTCTTCACCTTCAGGACGGACGCCGGCCTGTTCCCCAGCCTGTGGGCCCAGAGGTACTACGCCTACGTACTGCTCGGGCCGATCGTCTACATGCTCCA
>CAXTDD010000516.1:0-2985 GCA_964242955.1 uncultured Rubrobacteraceae bacterium
GTATGATACTGGCGCTCTCGCGGGCCATCGGCGAGGCAGCCCCGATCCTCGTTGTCGGGGCCGTGGGATACCAGACCTATGTCACCGCCAGCCCGTTCGACGGCTACATGGCGCTGCCGACCCAGATCTACGACCTGATCAGCCGCCCGCAGGAAATCTTTCAGGAACTGGCCGCGGCTGGTATCGTCGTCATCATGGCGGTGCTGCTGATAGCTAACTCCGTGGCGATAGTGCTGCGCAATAAGTTCCAGCGGCGAAGCTAGGAAACGTAGCGGGCCCGCCCGCAGAAGAGAGGCTACATCTTGACGCAGTCTGAGCGGACCAGGGAGGAACAGAGGTTGTCCGGGGTTTCGAGGGATCAGCGGGAGGAGCGCGGCGGCGCCGAGCGACAGCCCGAGGGGGACGACTCTACCCTGGGTATGAAGATCCAGGACCTCGCCGCGTTCTACGGCGGCTTCAGGGCCGTCACCGACGTGAGCATGGACATCCAGGCCAACAAGGTGACGGCGCTTATCGGCCCGTCCGGTTGCGGCAAGAGCACGTATATCCGGTGCCTGAACCGGATGCACGAAGTCATCCCCGGCGCCCGCGCCGAGGGCAAGGTGGCGCTCGGGGATCAAGATATCTACGCGAAAGACTCGGACCCGGTGGTGATCCGGCGCCGCGTGGGCATGGTCTTCCAGAAGCCCAACCCGTTCTCGAAGTCCATCTATGACAACGTAGCCTGGGGCGCCAAGATCAACGGCTTCCGCGGCAACGTGGACGAGCTGGTCGAGCGCTCCTTGCGGCAGGCCGCCCTCTGGGACGAGGTGAAGGACCGCCTGAAGGAGAGCGGCTATGGCCTCTCGGGAGGCCAGCAGCAACGCCTGTGCATCGCCCGGACGCTCGCCGTGGAGCCCGAGGTCATCCTGATGGACGAGCCCGCTTCCGCGCTGGACCCGGTCTCGACGCAGAAGATCGAGGACACCATGGCCGAGCTGAAGAAGAGCTACACGGTCGTGATCGTGACGCACAACATGCAGCAGGCGGCCCGTATCTCGGACTACACGGGCTTCTTCTACATCGTGAACCAGGGCGATCCCGGCCGTCTCTGGGAGTTCGACGATACGGAGAAGATCTTCTCGAACCCGGAGCGCAAGGAGACGGAGGACTACGTCACAGGCCGGTTCGGCTAGGGGGGAGCTTCGCTGATGCCGCGGGAGACTTTTCAACAGGAGCTCGACACCCTGGTCTCGGACGTCCTGGAAGTCGGTGAGGAGGTTCAGAGCTCGCTGGAGAACATGGTGACGGCCATGGAGACGGACGACGCGGACGTGGCCGGCCGGGAGCTCGGGGTAGATCTCCGTTTCAAGGCGCGCGGGGCGGAGATCGAGCGTGACTGCATCATCCTGCAGGCGCGACAGGCCCCCGTCGCCAGGGACCTGAGGCTCCTCTACACCGTGCAGTCTGTAACGAACCATCTCGTGCGCTCGGGGACGCTCTGCGAGCACATCTGCCAGGGGTTGGTCGAGACCTCGGGAAGCCAGAGGGACGCCGACCTCGAGACGGCCCTCGTCGAGATGTCAAGGACCGCCCGCAACATCTTCAGGGAGGGCCTCGACATCTTCAGGGACAGGGACATAGACCGGGCCCGGGACCTGCAAGCCAAAGACGACAAAGTAGACCTGCTCTACTCCGAGGCGATGAACCTGATCGCCAACCCCTCCGAGGGCGGCGGCGCTCCGGAATGGCGGATGCGGGCGGCCCTGACGGTCCACTACCTCGAACGCATCTCCGACCACGGCGTGGACGTCGGCGGCAGCACCGTCTTCCTCGTCACCGGCGAACGCATCGAAGACGCCATGCGCCAGTATCTGGACCGCAACGTCGACGGGTAGGTCGTCGCTTCGCTCCTCCCCGAGAGTCGTGCCTTCGACGGGGGTGTGGGTGACTTTGGATTACGGGGAGCAGGTGTCGGAGGGGGCTTTTCGTTCTTACCGGGATTTGCGGGTTTGGGCCGAAGGTATGCGTTTGGCGGAGGTGTGTTACCGGGCTACGAAGGATTTTCCCAGGGACGAGATGTACGGGATGACGTCGCAGATTCGCCGGGCGGCGGCTTCGGTACCGGCCAACGTGGCAGAAGGCTATGGTCGGGAGAACTCGGGGGAGTTCGTCCAGTTTCTGCGGATAGCCCAGGGCTCGCTCAAGGAACTTGAGACCCACCTCATACTGGCATCCAGGGTAGACTCGACGACCGCCGAAGAGACGGACCGCGTCCTGAGACAATGCGAGACCGTCAGAAAGATGTTTCGCTCCCTGATCCGCTCCGTCCAGAAGAAGAACCGATAGTCGAGAACCGCGGGCCATGCTTTTCGACTCTCGATTCCCGACTCTCGAAGCCCTCCACGGCAGTCGCGTTCTGCGAACCTCTGCTACAATGTAGCGGAAGTATTTCTTGCAGCTTGGTGGTACTTTCTTGAGACTAACGCAGAAGAGCAAATACGCGGTGCGGGCTTTGATCGAGTTGGCCGTGAGCGGCCGGGAAGGTCCGCTTGGTGTGGCGGAGATCGCGCGTCTCCAACGCATCCCTGAGAGGTTCCTGGAGCAGATCCTGGGCGAGCTTCGCCGGGAGGGTGTGCTGGAGAGCCGGCGCGGGGCCCACGGCGGCTACCGCTTCGCGATGCCGACGGAGGAGATCTCCGTTTTGGACATCGTCGAGATACTGGACGGCGAGGTACGCCCGGCCCGCTGCTCGGCCGGCGGGGTCTGCTACATCGCCGACGCCCCCCTGTGCGCGACGAGCCAGGTCTGGGACGAGGCCCGCGTCGCCCTCGAAGACGTCTTCGGACGCTACAGCATCGCCCAGCTCGCCGAGACGGAACGCGAGAGCCGCGCCGGCCGCGAGCCCGCGCACGCTGGTAGATAGCCCGCCCTGGAGCGCCTGGAAGCCCACCTCCACGGCTTGACGGAACTCTCCGAGTCCGAAGTGGAGATCTCCGGCCGGAC
>CAXTDD010000517.1:0-2978 GCA_964242955.1 uncultured Rubrobacteraceae bacterium
GTGCCGGGCGAATGGACGGTAAAGCGGGGCCACGACCTCGCCGAAGAGATAGAAGCCGGCATCGCCCGCGACCTTCCCCAGAGCACCTTCTTCATCCATGTGGAGCCGTCGGAAGACCCGGCCTCCTTCGCCGACCAGACCCTCGACCGCGAACGTCCCGAATCGGAACGGTGAGGCTCCGATGCGCGGCTGGCTGGTCCGGTCCCACAGCCAGCTCGAAGCTACGAAGCGCAAAGCTCTTGTGATCAAGAGAGCAGACGAATCTCGACCTCGCCATCGTCTATGGCTTGGATTCGGATCTCGCTACCCCTGAGCAAGGACATGCCTACCAGTGGTCCACCGTCGGCGGCGAGGGCCGGGACGACGCGCACCCGGCGGTCCCATACCACCCCGACCCGGTGGGCATCCAGCGAGACTCGTGAACCATCCGCCAGGTAGGAGTCGCGTGATCCCCGCAGCGGAAGGCCCAATTCCTCCACCAACGCGGGTGGGAGAACCAAATGACCAGTGAATCCCGTATCTACGACGGCGACAACCTCCGCGCGGCGTTCGTCGGGACCAAGCAAGGTCAGCAGGATCAGCGCTTCCCGACCGTCGGGGACCGTGCCGGTGATTGCCAACGTGCTTTAGGGCCTCCGGACCCGCCTGAAGTGTCCACCGATTCGGTAGGCAGCTCCTTCTCCTACGCGAAGTCCGTACAGCAGAGCGTCTGGCCTTCGTTTCAGGAGCTGTTCGGAAGCGTCCAGGTCGTCGTCGGCGATCTCGTAGTCGCCGCTGCGCACGTCCAGCGCTAGGAACCGTCCCCTGTGCTCCGTTTCGACCCTGCTACGGAGATCACGCTCGTAGACCTCACGTCCACGGCGCGCTATCTCTTCGGTGGTGTGTCCAGGATAGGGCATACGCAACATTGTACTTCGGACCACGAACAAAAGAAGAGGGACGGACCCAACCGGTCCGTCCCTCGCAGGCCGCTTGTGGCGGTCTTCTAGCTACACTTGGAGTAGCCACAGGAGTGGCAGACGACGCAGCCCTCCTGGCGGGTCAGGCCGCTCGCGCAGTCCGGGCAGGCCCCGATAATGGGGAGCTCGCGGGTGTCCGGCAGGCTGTCCTCTATGAGGTAGTGCTCGCTCATCGCCTTCGCCACGCCGTCGGGGACCGAGAGCGTTGCGTTCGGGCCGACGCCGGCCGGGTGGCCGTCCTGGATGCCGCGGAGCTGGTGGACCAGCTCGGCCGGGGTGGCACCGTGGGTCATCGCCAGCGAGATCATACGCCCCAGGGCGTCCGAGAAGGCCGCCGCCGTGCCGCCGGGCTTGCCCAGGATGACGAAGCACTCCCTGGGGCCGAACTCGTCGTCGTTCATCGTGACGTAGAGCGGGCCGTGGCCGGTCTGGATCTTCTTGGTGACACCCGTCAGCGTCCGTGGCCGGCCGTTCCTCGCCTCGGCCAACGAGTTGAACCTCGGCCCGTTGTCTTGCGTCGCCGCGGGCGGCGTAACCGCAGGAGACGTCGGCGCCTCGGGAGATGCGGGCGTCATGGTTGGGGCTTCGCCCGGCTTCTTCTCCGTCTTGCCGGTGGAGAGGACCTGGGCGTCGCGGGAGCCGTCGCGGTAGACGGCGATGCCCTTGCAGTTGGTGGCGAAGGCCTGCATGTAGGCGTCCTCGACGTCCTCGACCGAAGCGTCGTTCGGTAGGTTGATGGTCTTGGAGATCCCCATCGAGGTGTACTTCTGGAACGCCGCCTGCATCCTGACGTGCCACTCGCTGCTTATGTCGTGCGAGGTGACCCACGCGCTCCTCAGGTCGGCCGGCACCTCCTCGACGTCGCGCACCGAACCGTGCTCGGCGACCTTCTTCATCAAATCTTCCGAGTAAAAACCGCGCTCCTTGGCGATCTTCACGAACTCGGGGTTCACGTCGGGCATCTCCATGTCGGCCTGGCGGCGCATGAAGGCGACGGCGAAGAGCGGCTCGATGCCGCCCGAACAACCGGCGATCATAGAGATGGTGCCCGTGGGAGCGATAGTGGTAACGGTCGCGTTGCGGACCCGGTCGCCGCGCATCTCGTGGCGCGAGCCCTCGAAGTTCGGCATCACGCCGCGCTCCTCGGCGAGGTTGCGGCTCTCCTCCCACGCCTCGTCGTCCACGAACTTCATCACCTTCTCTGCGAAGGCGAGGCCCTCGTCGGAGTCGTAGGTGATGCCGAGCTTTATGAGGAGGTCGGCGAAGCCCATCACGCCCAGGCCTATCCTCCGGTTGCCGCGGCTCATCTTGTCTATCTCGGGCAGCGGGTAGTTGTTCTGCTCGATCACGTTGTCCAGAAAGCGGATGGCCGTGTGGATCGTCTCGCGCAGGTCGTCCCAATCGACGTCCCCGGTCTCTTCCCGGTAGAACTTCTCCAGGTTGATCGAGCCGAGGTTGCACGAGTCGTAAGGCGGCAGGTGCGCCTCCGAGCACGGGTTCGTCGACTCTATCGGGAACTGCGGCGTCGGGTTGTCGCCGTTGATCTTGTCTATAAAGACCACGCCCGGCTCGCCGTTGAGCCACGCACCCTCGACGATCTTGCGGAACAGGTCCTTCGCCCTGACGGTCTTGATGACCTCGCCGTCGCGCGGGTTCTTGAGCTCGAAGTCACGGTCGGCCTCCACGGCCGCCATGAAGTCGTCGGTGATGGCGACCGAGATGTTGAAGTTGTTGATCTGGTCGTTCTCGCGCTTGCACTCGATGAACTCCTCGACGTCCGGGTGGTCCACCCTGAGGATGCCCATGTTCGCCCCGCGCCGCGTGCCGCCCTGCTTGATCTTGTCCGTGGACGCGTCGTAGATAGCCATGAACGAGACCGGCCCGCTCGACACGCCCATCGTGCTCTGCACCAGATCGTTCTTGGGTCGCAGCCTGGAGAAGCCGAAGCCGGTGCCCCCGCCACTCTTGTGGATGATGGCCTGGTGCTTGAGGGTGTCGTAGATGCCGTCTATGGAGTCC
>CAXTDD010000518.1:0-2977 GCA_964242955.1 uncultured Rubrobacteraceae bacterium
CTCAGTCTCGTGGACGGGGACGCCGTGGACGAGCTGTACCCCCCCGACGGTGGTCCGCCCGGCGGCGGGGAAGGCCGGGGCGACCACGGCGGCACGCCGCCGCGTCGATTCGAGGGCAGCCGAGAGCTCGGGGGCGACCGAACCGCGCAGGGTCGAGTCGAACTTCTTGTAGACGAGGCCGGCGGCGCGGGCCTCCCTCCCGGCCTCGGCGACGTACCGGGCGGCCATACCCGGCGGCAACGTGCGGGAGTCGGTGTCGAAGACCACGGCGTCGATGTCCCCCGAAGGTACTGGCTCCCCGCGGAAGACCACGGCGGTGCGGTAGCCGGCGCGGGCGAACTGGACGCCGGAGTCGGCCGCGCCGGTGAGGTCATCTGCGATGACAGCGATCAGCACGCTCCGGCTTCGCCTCCACTCTCAGCACGCGTCGGACCTTCGGTCCTTGCTCTCAGCTTGTCAGCTTCTTGTCTTTTGGCGCGCGCCCATGCCAGGGCTTCGCTTTCGATCTGTTTTATGAAGGGGTCTTTGCCGTCCATGTATGCTTCTATGTCCGCGGGGAACTTTTGGGCGAGGTCTTCTTTGAGTTGGGCGTAGGCGCTCGCGGTTTCGGGGTGGGAGATCATGTAGTCCCTGAAGGCCAGGTGGCGCTCCACCCCGGGGTTGTCTTTCTGGTAGACGTGCGCGTTGCAGATGCGCCGGTCTCCTCGATCCTTCGTGAAGTACCTCCTGCCGGGCAGGCCGTACTCTCCCCACGCCTCGTAGCCCCGTTCGGCGATCGCGCCGTAGAGGGCGTCCACCGCCTCGATCCGGCGGACTTCGACGAGCAAGTCCACGATCGGCTTGGCGCTTATGTCCGGTATGGCCGTGCTGCCGATATGGTGCACGGCCAGGGCTTCGTCGCCCAGGACGGAGCGGAGCGCGGCGGCCTCCGCCTCGAACGCGGCGGCCCAGGATGGGTCGTGCGGGACGACCCTGACTTCCCGGTTCGTCACGACTGTGCCGCGATCGGAGGCGTATTCTCCACCGCGGGCTTGCCGCTTGGCTCGTTCGGTTCCATCCCGGCCACGCTCCCTTTCCGTCCGACCAGTATTGTGGGGCGTTCTCAGGCCAGGTGCACCCGCACGCCGCTGGCGTCGGCGGCCTCCAGCGCCTCCGGCGGTGCGGCGGCGTCCGTGACCAGGTCGTCGATCTCGTCCAGGCGGGCGACCTCGAAGAAGGATGGCGGGCGGAACTTGCTGTGGTCGGCCAGCAGGATGACGCGCCGCGCGGCCCGCATCATCGCCCGCTTGGCCTCCACCGCGTCGAGGCCGGACTCGCTGAGGACGTCGCCGGTGACGGCGTGGATGCCCAAGAAGGCCACGTCCACGTGCAGGCCGTTCAAGAAGGCCTGCGTGTACGGTCCGAGCAGGGTGAAGGAGCCGGCCCGGATCCCACCCCCCGGGACCACGACCGACGCGCCGGGCGTCTCCGCCAGCACGGAGGCGACCGCCACGTCGTTGGTGACCGCCGAGACGTTCAACCTGCGCCGCCCCATCGCCTGGGCCGCGGCGAGGACGGTTGAGGAGGAATCGAAGACGACGCTCTGTCCGTCCTCGATAAACGTCACGGCTCGGTCCCCTATCCGCTTCTTCTCCACAACACTATGCCGGCGCCGCTCCTCGAACCGGAACTCGAATGCGGTGCCCTCGGCCGTGACGGCGCCGCCGTGGGACCGCCGCACGACCCCCTCCCGGTCCAGCTCGTCCAGGTCGCGGCGCACCGTCGAGCCCGAGACGCCCAAGGCGCCCGAGATCTCCGCGATCGAAGCCGACCCGCGACGACCCAACAACGCCCGGATCTCCGCCCGCCGCTGCGCGGGTATCTTGCGCCCCAGATCCCTTCCCATCCACCCTTTTGGTTGCGTCCCCTACTTTCAGGTGCGGCAGCTTACCACGAAGGTTCGAATACGGTCAAAGGTTGCCAGAAGTTTTCAAGAGGGCCGCACATTGCTCTTTCGCCGGGGAGCGGTTGGCGCTAGGATAGGGGAGCTCTTTAGGAGGAGTCGAGAAGAAGGTGTTTCGTTTGTCGGCGGATATCGGCCGATGAGGCCGTTGGGGAAAGGGAGGAGACCGTGGACTCAGGTAGAGGTTCGGACCCGGACAGGCCAGTAGGGCCCGATGAGGCAAGAGCCCACGGCGGCGATCCAGACGCCGTAAGAATGGACGGCGAGGAGCGGGGCGGTCCGCGGCGGGTCGGAGAGGTACGCGAAGGCAGGGGCACGAGCGGTCCCGCGGACGGGAACGTGGCGGTAGCGGGGGCCGGGATGGGCGAGGCTGGGTACGGCTTCTTCGACGGCGCCCCGACCAAGAATTTGCCGCCCATGCCGTTCAGGGACATGCCCGAGCCGTTGCCGTTGAGCAAGATCGTGGGCCCGAGCGTCATCCTGGCGGGTCTTGGGGTCGGGTCGGGCGAGTACATCATCTGGCCTTTCATCGTCTCGAACCTCGGTCTCGGCATCCTGTGGGCCGCCGTGGTCGGGGTGACGCTGCAGTACTTCCTGAACATGGAGATAGAGCGCTACACGCTGGCTACGGGCGAGACGGCCGTCTCGGGGTTCTCCCGCTTCTGGAAGCCGTGGGGGATCATCTTCTGCTTCGGGGCGGTTATACCGAACGCGTTCCCTGGATGGGCGACGGGCGGGGTCACGATCCTGACGTTTTTGACGCCGCTGGGCGAAGGTTCCGTCCCGTACGTCAGCATAGCCGTGATCGTGGCCATGGGCGTCGCGCTCACGGCGTCGCCGGTCGTCTACCAGACGCTGGAGAAGGCAGAGTTCTTCAAGGTGGGCCTCAGCATCGTGTTCCTGCTCATCGCCATCGCCGCCGTCCTGATACCCAGGGCCGGAGAGCTGGGGGGCGCCACCAACATGGTCACGCAGTTCGGCCAGATCCCCACGTCGGCGACGGTCACGATCGCGACCATCCTGGGCGGGCTCGTC
>CAXTDD010000519.1:0-2970 GCA_964242955.1 uncultured Rubrobacteraceae bacterium
TTAATGGACCCGCGCGCCGGTATGTTGTCCTAAAACCTGCGGGCGGTCGCGGCCCGGGAGGCGCGGCGGGGTCCCACGCTGGTCTTCGCCCACAACGGCCACCTGCAGAAGGACCGGAGCTCTTTCCTACTGCCCGCCGAGTGGGGCGGGGGGACGGTCTCGTGGTGGGGCGCCGGGGCGATCTCCGGCGCCCAGATGGCCGACCGCTACGCCTTCCTGGCCTCGGCTTTGGGCTCCGCGCCGGAGCAGGGGCTCGGCGTCCCGGACCCGGGCACGCCCGAAGGCGTCCTCTACGCCGTCGCGGAAGGCCGCTGCATCTTCGACTCGAAGCGTCTGGCAGAGACCGTTCGAGTCAGGAGCCCGAAGCTGGCCTCGCGAAAAGACGCGTCGAACAACCGTGGCTACTCCGCCCTGAGTCCCGACCGGCTCGCCGGCAGCGATGGGGTGGTTTTCATCAAGGACATCGGTTAGTAGATGGGCCGGGGAAGCACCCGAGGGTGAAGACGCGTGCCGGAAGTCGGCGGCAAAGAACGCACGCCAGAGGCGAGTCTGCGAGTTCTCCACATGCGGCTCCATGCGTTCTTCCATAAGCGCACCGATGCTCACTTCGGGTTGACCTGTGCGCCCCTGACCGCGGGCAACATCCCTTCGCCTCCTCACCTCAGCCTCGCTCCCGTTGATCGCGGCGGATGGGAAAGTTTTCTACGCCGAGCCCACGCTTGTACTCCCGTCAGAAACGGGGAGTGTGGTTACGCGATCGCTCGAGCCTCTCACGCCTCGGGCCCTCGCCCTCGGTCACCTGACCGACGTGAGCCCCGCGGCGCGGGCGTTTCTCGACCAGGTTGCCGTCTACCAACCACCGCAGACCGGCTCCCCGAGTGGCCGGACGTGAGTGCCGGCGGGCGCAGATACAGGGCCGCGTCGCACACCGCGCGACCGGGGCGCCAGGCGTCAGTCGTCGAGGATCGCTGGGTCGAGCCGGCGCAGGCGCGCGGGATCGGCGAGGACGTCTATTTCGACGATCTTCCCCCGCCTGAGCGTGAAACCCATGACCGCAAACGGCCGCCCACGCGGAGCCACGACGACCCCCGCGGCCCCGTTCACGAGCGCCGGTCGCACGAACGGAGAGAGCCGCGAGAAGGTGAGCGTCTGCCCGGCCACCGCCCGCGCGCCGCGGATCTTTCTCGATAAGCCCGCGCGCAGGGCGCCGCCGTCGATCCGCAGCACGACCTCCGGGTCGAGCACCGCGAGCAGCGCCCCGAAGTCGCCCTCGCGCGAGGCGGTCAGGAACGCGTTCACGACCTCCCGCTGGCGGGCGGGGTCGGCGTCTGGGGCGGCGCCACCTCCGCGCACCCTGCGGCGCGCGCGGCTCGCGAGCTGCCTCGCCGCGGTCGGGGAGCGCCCTACGACAGGCGCTATCTCCCCGAACGGCACCCCAAACATGTCGTGCAGCACGAAGGCTAGCCGCTCGGCGGGGGCCAAGGTTTCGAGCACCACGAGCAGTGCGGGTCCGACCGAGTCGGCCAGCAGCGCCTCGTGCTCGGGGTCGAACCCGTCCGCGCGGTCCACGATCGGGTCGGGCACGTGCACGCCCACCCGGGGCTCACCCAGGGGTCCCTCGCGCCTGGAGCGGCGCGAGCGCAGCGTGTCCAGGCACACCCTCGCCACGACCGTGGTCAACCATCCGCCCGGGTTCTCGATGCTTTCGGTGTCGGAGCGGCTGAGGCGGAGCCAAGCCTCCTGGACGGCGTCGTCGGCCTCGGAGAGCGAGCCGAGCATCCGGTAGGCCACAGCCCGTAGACGGGGCCGGTTCTCCTCGAAGCACTGTGCCGTGCGATCGTGGTGCTGGTCCATCGGTCACGTTCTCTCGTCGCGTTTCGTCATTTTTAGCAGTGACGCTCCAGACCCGGCCGATATGACAAGGAGGTGACGAGGGAACCGGACTCGCGTGGAACGCAAGTAGTCAGTCAGTACCTGAACGAACATCAAGGAACGATCGGAATTCGCCTTGTTTACAGCATACGTCGTCGTCACCCTGACGGCCGTCGCCGCCAGCACCTTCGTGGCCGTAGCCAACTTCATGCGCCTCGAGTTCGTCCTCACCACCGCGGCCAAGGTTAGAGTGCCGGAGTCGTGGATAACGGTGCTGGGCGCCCTCAACGCGGCCGCCGCCCTCGGTCTGCTGCTCGGCCTCGTCGGCGTGCCGCTGGTCGGGACGGCCGCCGCCATCGGCCTCATCCTGTACTTCGTCGGCGCCATAGCCACCCACCTGCGCGTGCGCGACTACTCGATCGGCCCGGCGGCAATGTTCCTCCTGCTGGCCGTGGCCGCGTTGGTTTTGGAACTGGTCTCGTGAACCGTCCCGAGTTCGATGGCGGCTCCGGTCCTTGAGGAGGACGGAGTCATGGGCGGGACGTCCTGGCGTCCGGCCAAGGTGCGGCAGCGCGTTGCGGGCCGGGGTGGCCGCCTACGTCGAGGCGTTCGCCGACGAGGTCGATGGGCACGGTCGACGGCTGGTGGTCCGTAACGGCTACCACCGCCGAGCGGGAGGTCACCACTCAACCGGCGTGAAGGATCCGAAAGCGATCGGGTTCCGCCGGGTCTCGATCGACGACCTGGATCGGCGCCCAGGCCCATTGCCAGACGCTGATGCCCGGCGCGCGGGAGAACCGGATCCGCCCGCGGGTGCCTTCGACCGCGACGCGCGGCCAGGACTCGGCAATGCGCGCCCGGTCCGCGCCGTGAGAACGCAGAACATCGGCGAGGACAACGACCGCGTCGTAGCCCTCGAAGGCGACGAAGGAGGGCGCTTCGGCCAGCCGCACGCGGAGGGCCGTCTCGACCCGTGCACCGAGCGGGCCGAGGCGCTCGGGCAGGTAGCGCAAGAACGGGATCGCGGTGCCGTCGTCGCCCAGCATCGTCGCCCATTCGGCGAACTCCGGTTGCCCGGCCGGGGCCCCGATCGTGACC
>CAXTDD010000520.1:0-2969 GCA_964242955.1 uncultured Rubrobacteraceae bacterium
AGGCGCAGGTCGACCAGGGGGGCATCGGTCCTGAGCGACCGCCAGACGAAGGCGCCGACGAGCGCGACGCCGGCCGCGACGCTTATTATCACGGGGGGCGAGCCCAGGGAGCTCGGCGTGCGAACCGCGGAGACGCCGAAGATCAGGGCGGCCAGGCCGGGGGAGAGCAGGAGCAGGCCCACGAAGTCAAGCCGGTCGGTGGGCCGGCCGGGCGTCCGGGGCAGCAGGTGCCAGCCGAGGGCGATGGCCACGGCCCCGACCGGCACGTTGATCAGGAAGATCCAGTGCCAGCTGACGGTCTGCAGCAGCAGTCCGCCGATGACGGGACCGAGGACGGGGCCGAGCAGCAGCGGCACGCCCATAAGCGACATGACCCGGCCCATCCGCTGGGGGCCGGCGGCCCTAGCGATGATCGTGGTCCCGACGGGCGTCAGCAGGCCGCCCCCGATGCCCTGCAGGACCCTGAAGGCGATCAGCGCGACGTCGGACCAGGCGAGGGCGCAGAGGACGGAGCCGCCGGTGAAGAGCGCCACGGCCACGAGCCAGACCCTCCGGGCGCCGAAGCGGTCGGCGGCCCAGCCGGAGATCGGGATCACCGAGGCGAGCGCCAGGGTGTAGCCCGAGATCACCCACTGGATGGTCGGCAGGGTGCTGTCGAGCTCCCGCACGAGGGTGTTAAGGGCGACGTTGACGACCGTCGCGTCCAGGATGGACATCACGGCGCCGATGATCACCACGCCGGCGACGATGAGCGTGGCCCGGTCCAGCCCGCCGCTTTCCTGGGTCCCCGTATCTGCCGTCATGGGCGCCCCGCTCCTATTCCCCCCCTGATCGGCAAACCCGGGGCGCACGGCGCGGCGACCCGGGGCCCAATCCTACCGGCGTGCCCTTCGGCCGGCCTGTCGTGTGCCGGGCGCGCACGTCTTCGAGGTCGTCCCCGGCGGCGATCGGAACCCGCACCTCGCTGGCCACGGCAACGCATAAGACGACCCGGCCCGCTCTGGCCGAAGCCCGTTCGGCTTCTACGGCCTTCGGCATCCCCCACCTCCCGTAGGCCGGTCGTTACGATCGGCGACGTCATCCGTGCGCGCCGCCGCGCATCGGGGTGAGTCGCTCTAGGTTGAGTCGCTCTACGTCGTAGCGCCCTCTCGGGTCCTCTATCTCGTCCTGGCCGGGTCTCGCGAAGACGGTGGTGCAGCAACTTCGTCGATGCTGTGCCCGCGGGATCTGCCACGTGCCTCGCCTCCTCTTCGCCCTTATCAAAAAAGGACGTACCGATACCCGGAAGGGGGTGTAACGGCACCGGCTCGCCCTCGTCACGAAGGTATCGCGCCGGCGTGACAGAGCCGTGGCACCAGGCGTGACAAGGAGCGTGACGCGCGATCCCGCGGGGGCGTCGCCGGGGGGCGCGGAGATCGGCGCCCCGGTATCCCGTCGGTTTTGGGTAGGACCCCACGGGAAGCGTCGTGGCCGAATTGTCTAAAGTACGGGTGGGCCGGGATGCGCCCCCTGATCCTGGGCCTTCTCCAGCACGCGTCTTACCTGCGGGGCCGCGAGGAATCCTTCGCGGAGTTCCCCGTCCGGTACCTTGGGCGACAATCGGCGGACCACGGCGGCGGCCCGGCCGAACGCCCGCTCGGATGGGCCGATCTCTGCGCGCTCTTCGTGCACCTCGCCGAGGGTCGCCCCTACCCGCCAGGCCTCCCCGGGCAGCCCGAGCCTCTCGGCCAGCCCGAGCGCCTCGTACAGTAGCGACAAGGTTTCGTCCGTGTCCCCGTCCCACCTCGCGAAGACCGCCTCTGAGCGCAGGTAGGCGAGGCGGAAGTAGCCTCTCTGGTCCTTCGTTCGACCCTCGAAAACGTCTAGGCTCTCGCGGGCGAGCTCCGTATCTTCTCCCCGCAGCAGCGCCTCGATGTCGTGGTGGTGGTGAAGGTAAGTGAGGGGCATGTAGTCGTCCTTCGCGAAATCGCGCGCCTTGATGGCGTGCCTGTGCGCCAGCTCCCAGTCGCCGGAGAGGGCGGCCACGGCGCAGAGTCCGGCGTGAGGTTTCTCTCCGAAGAAGGCCGGTGACGACACCCAACCGAACATCTCCGAGTAGGCGGATCGTGCGTCCGCTAGCGACAATGCGCACCGGTAGACGTCGCCCAAACCGAACAGGCTCAAGTACGCGAACTGCGGGTGGCCGAGGGACTTTGCGGCTTCGAGCCCCCTCGAGCCCATGGCGATTGCCTCTTCGTACTCTCCCATCGCCGCGGCTGTTACAGCGGCACCGCCTTGCTGCGCCCTGACGTAGTCGGTGTCGAGCACGGCCGCCATCTCGGCGTTCTTCCTAGCAATACTCTGCAAGGTGCCGGTTGGACCATAGGCGTCGTCGGGGCCGTCCGTCAGGGCTCTGCATACAGCCACCACGCCTCTGCCCCAGCTCAGTTGGGTATTGCGCTCCTCCGTTTCCTCGCCACCCGACGCGGCCAACAGCGAGAGGGTCTCCTCGATGTGTGCCGCCGCGTCTTCCCACCTCGACTCCCAAGCGCAGGCCGCCCCGAGTCCGAACTTGCTGCGAAGGACTAGGTCTGCCCGGCCGAGATCCTGGGCCAGGTACAGTGCCTTTTCGGCGTACCGGCGCGTGGTGCGGGGGCTAAGGACGGCCCGCGATCTCTCCGGTTCGAACCGTCCCTCTACGGTGCCGGCCGTGGGGGCGTCCTCCCCCGGTCCCTTGCGCCGTGCCAGAATCCGCAGCATTTCGGCGTCCTCCGGCTCGACCGAGAGACCGACGGCCTGCGAGCCCAGGCCGTGGAGCGCCGCCCACTCCGATTCCCGGTCGCCGGCCTCCCGTGCCAGGGCGAGCATCCGCTCGTAGGCCTCCTGCGCGCGGACCCAGTCGTAGACCAGGGCGCGGGCGCGGGCGAGCCCACCGTACAGGCGCAGCCGCCCGGGAACTCTGCCGCCGTCCGCCGCGTTTGCCGGGGACC
>CAXTDD010000521.1:0-2967 GCA_964242955.1 uncultured Rubrobacteraceae bacterium
GCCGGGCGGGTTGGTGTGGGTCGTCGCCATGGTCTCCGAGAGGCCGTAGCCCTCCTCGTAGCGCAGGCCCGTGAGCTCCTCCAGCCGGTCGCTGACGGCCGCGGGCATCCTGGCCCCTCCCCCGCCGACCGACCGCAGGCTGGAGAGGTCGTAGTCCTCGATGCGGGGGTTGGCTAGAAAGTCCACGACCATGGTGGGTATGTTTATCCAGCCCGCCACCTCGTAGCGTTGTATGAGCTCGGCGGCAGTCTCCCTGTCCCAGCGGCTCATCAAGACCAGCGTGCCCGCAGCGTACACGGACGCGTTCATGCTCACCTGCATGCCCGTGACGTGGAAGAGCGGCAGGGTCGACAGGGTCGCGATGCCGGGGCTGAAGCCGCTCCATACCACCGACCCGACGATCGTCGCCTGGAGGGACCCATGGGTGTGCATGCACCCTTTCGGCGTCCCCGTCGTACCCGAAGTGTACGGCACGCACGCCACATCCCCCGCCGACGCCTCGTGCGGCCCTGGCTTGAGCCCGGCCTCCAGCACCGTACTCCAGGGTATGGCGCCCTCGACCTTCCTGACAGCGGAGACGTCCCCTGGAACGGCCAGGTCCGTGGGCTCCTCCAGGTAGTCCGAGTAGACGGCGGACACGACGTGCTCCAGGGGGGTCTTCCCGACGAGCGGCGCGATGCGCCCGTACAGCTCCTCCCCGACCACCGCCACCTTCGCGCCGGAATCCTCCAGAAGGTACGAGAGCTCGGCCGTCACGAGCATGGGGTTGACGGGCACGACGACGGCGTCGGCGCGCAGAACGGCGTAGAAGGCCGCGACGAACTGGGGGCAGTTCTGCATGTACAGCGCCACCCGGTCGCCCTTTTGGACGCCAAGCTCCCGCTGCAGGTAGCCCGCGAGCCGCGTCGCCTCGTCCAGCAGGCGGCCGTAGGGGATCTCTGTGCCGTAGTAGACGACGGCCGCCCTCTCCGGGTAGCGCTCGGCGGATATCTCCAGGTTGCGCCACACGCTCGTGCGGGGCAGCGGCAGCGAGATCGGGGCCCGGTCCGGGTATAAGTCGTGGTGGCTGCCCTTCATCGGCCGCTCCCGCACGCTCAAGACCGGGGCATGGTCGCCGGGGATGCCTCGTGGGGCCGCTCCTCGGAGACGTAGCTCAGGTTACGGTCGCGGAGGGTCGCGGCGGCGGCGATCGAGAGGAGGCCCAGCACGAAGAGGTACGCCGCGATGGTGTAGACGGAGCCCGTCGCCGCGAGGAGCACGCCGGCGACGAACGGCGCGAAGCCGCCCCCGAGCACGGCCCCCAGCTGGTAGGCGAGCGAGGCGCCCGAGTAGCGCACCTTGGTGCTGAACATCTCCGCGAAGGACGCCGCCATGGGGCCGTAGGGCACGCTCAGGCCGATCCCGCTGATGGCGGAAGAGAGCAGCATCAGGGCGTAGACCCCGGTCTCAAGCAGGAAAAAGACGGGGAAGATGGAGAGAACCATCAGGATGGTGCCGCCGAGCAGCACCTTTTTGCGCCCGATCCTGTCCGACAGCGCGGCCGAGGCGAAGATGGTCACAACCCCGGTGACGTTGCCCACCAGCCCGAGCGCGACGGCCGCGGCCCCGGAGAAGCCCAGGCCCTGCTCGACGTAGCCGACAACGAACACCGCGGCCACGTAGAAGTACGCGGTGTTCGCCGTCAAGAGCAGCGCGGCCTGCAGGATCTGCCGGGGATAAGCCCTTATGACTTCCATGATGGGCGAGGTCAGGGCCTCTTGTATCTCGCGCCGCTCCTGGTCGGTGCGGCTCTGTTCGCGGTACTCCTTGAGCTCCCGGAAGGCCGGGGTGTCCTCGAACCTGAGCTGCAGCCAGAGCCCGACGAAGACGAGCAGGAAGCTGAGCAGGAAGGGCACCCGCCAGCCCCAGGCGGCGAACTGCTCCGGGGCGAGCCCCGCCGTGAGCACGAGGAAGAGCACGTTGGAGACGATGAGGGCCGCCGGGACCCCCACCTGGACGAACGCCCCGTAGTACCCACGCCTGCCCCTCGGCGCGCTCTCGGTGACGAGCAGGGCGGCCCCGCCCCACTGGCCGCCGACGGCCAGGCCCTGGACGCACCGGAGCACCACCAGCAGCACGGGAGCTAGTGTGCCTATGGCGGCGTACGTGGGCAGGAGCCCTATGAACGTCGTCGCCAGGCCCATCATCAGTATCGCCGTGACCAGCATCTTTTTTCGTCCGATCCTGTCCCCGAAATGGCCGAAGACGATCCCGCCGACCGGACGGAAGATAAAGCCGACCCCGAGCGCGGCGAACGCGGACAGGGTCCCCACGAGCGGATCCGCGTTGGGGAAGAAGATCTCGTTGAAGACCAACGCCGACGCCGTGCCGTAGATAAAGAAGTCGTACCACTCGAGCACGGAGGCCACGAGCGCCACCGTGGCCGTCTTCCTGAGCGCCCCCTCCGGGGCCTGCTGCGCCGCAGTGCTTGCCATACCTATCCTCCTGTCGATCCGCGCCGCGAACGCGAACCGTCGTGTCCCCTAAGCGATCCGGCGACGTCTCCGCCCCCGGCAGGTGCGATCGATGCGTCCCGTGATGACTCCACCCTTAGCCCACGCCTCCTCCGTCGCAAGGTTCCTACCCCAACAACCGGCCCTTTTCCCCGCGACCCCGGAGGCCGCCCTCTTCCTGCGGCCCCCGCACCCCAACGGGCGAAGCCCGACATGGAGGCCCTGCATGGCCCACAAACTAGCATCGTCCCAGGTAATTGTCAACGCGTGTTTATTGTTTTCTAATGGTGTTTGCCAAGGTTCGGGGGAGCCCGGTTTGTTATGATCTAGGGCCACGAGGTTCGGGGAGGCGTATGGGTCGGGAGCGGTACAAAAAGAGGCACGGGTTGCCGACGCGCCGGCAGGGTCGGTACAAGGGGGATCTGCGCGAGGAGGCGATCCTGGAGACCATGGCCCGCCTCCGCGCGGAGCAGCC
>CAXTDD010000522.1:0-2963 GCA_964242955.1 uncultured Rubrobacteraceae bacterium
CCTGCGGCCGTCGGACCTCGTCCGTCTCGACATCCTCCTCGCCGGCGAGCAGGTTCTGGGCGGCCAGGATCTCATCGTCCGTCACGCTCTCTATCGCGCCGCCGGACGCACCGGCCGCGTTCAGCGCGCCCTCCCGGCTCGCCGGAGCCCCGATCCTGATGGCGCTCGCAATGGTCTCGGGGCTTTCGAAGTCGTGGCCGGCGACCAGCGGCGAAGCCCCCTCGGCCTGAAAACCCAGCATCCGGGGGGCCGTATCCGAGTACCCCGCCTCGCGCCACTCCGTAAAACCTTTCCAGTACGAAGTGATGTTGCCCGCGTTGCCGACGGGCAGGGCGAGGGCGTCCGGGGGGGAGCCGAGCACCTCGCAGATTTCGAAGGCGCCGGTCTTCTGGCCCTCGATACGGTCGGGGTTCACGGAGTTGACGAGGGTGACGTCGCCCCTCTCGGTGGCGATCTCCTGGGAGATCCTGAGCGCGGCGTCGAAGTTGCCCTCTACCTGCACGATCTCCGCCCCGTGCGCCAGCACCTGGACCGCCTTGCCAAACGCTATCTTCCCCGCCGGCACCACCACGAAGCACTTCACCCCGGCCCTGGCCGCGTACGCCGCAGCAGACGCCGCCGTGTTCCCCGTCGAGGCGCAGACGCAGGCGCGGCTGCCGGCGGCGACCGCCCGGCTCATGGCGACCGTCATCCCACGGTCCTTGAACGAGGCCGTGGGGTTCATCCCCTCGAACTTCAAAAAAAGCCTCGCGCCGACGCGCTCGGAGAGCGTGGGCGCCTCTATCAGCGGCGTATCTCCCTCGCCGATGGTCGTCACGGCGTGGTCCGGAACGTCCGGCAGCCACCCGCGGAACCGCCGTATAACGCCCTGCCTCATTACCCTCGTCCCAACGCCCATAAGAGATGCCGCCTTTCGTGGAGAGAACGTCCCGCGCCCGCCGGCCCCGGGTTCAGGTAGTTCGCGCGGCGTCGAGAAGCGTAAGAGAGCCCTGGCCCATAGCGCAGGAAAAGTACCACGCCGCGCCGCGCCGTTTCAAGATACGTGGCGACGGTATGCCGAGTTTAGTAGGCTTCAGGTAGCAGGCATCAGCAAAAACCTGAAACCTGATACCTACAAAGAGGAGCAACTTGCCAGAGGCGAGACGGACGATACTGGTCACCGGCGGCGCCGGGTTTATCGGGGGCAACTTCGTCCTGGAGACCGTAGGGCGGTTCAGGGTGGTGAACCTGGACGCGCTCACCTACGCCGGAAACCCGGGGACCCTGGCCTCCGTCTCCGAAGATCCCGACTACGCGTTCGTGGAAGGGAACATCGGGGACAGGGAGCTGGTCGGAAGGCTGCTGGCGGAGCACAGGCCGACGGCGGTGGTGAACTTCGCCGCGGAGACGCACGTGGACCGCTCTATCGACGGGCCGGCCGTCTTCGTCCGGACGAACGTGGTGGAGACCCAGCAGCTACTGGAGGCGGTGCTGGACCACTGGCGGACGCTGGAGGGCGGGGAGCACGAAGCCTTCAGGTTCTTGCACGTCTCGACGGACGAGGTCTACGGGACGCTCGGGCCGACGAGGTTTTTTACGGAGGAGAGTCCTTACAGGCCCAACTCGCCTTACTCGGCCTCCAAGGCGGCCTCGGACCACTTCGTGCGGGCCTACCACCACACTTACGGACTGCCGGTGCTAACCACCAACTGTTCCAACAACTACGGGCCGTACCATTTTCCGGAGAAGCTGGTGCCGCTCATGATCCTGAGCGCTTTACGCGGCGGCCCGCTCCCGGTCTACGGCGACGGCCAGCAGGTCCGCGACTGGCTCTACGTCAAAGACCACTGCCGCGCCATCGAGCGGGTGCTCCAGCGGGGCGTGCCGGGCGAGGTCTACAACGTCGGCGGCCACAACGAGCGGACGAACCTGGAGGTCGTGGAGACGATCTGCACCCTACTGGACAGGCTCGTCCCCGACTCCCCGCACGCGCCGCACGCCTCGCTCATCGCGTTCGTCGAGGACAGGCCCGGCCACGACCGCCGCTACGCCATCGATGCCGGGAAGATAGAGCGCGAGCTCGGCTGGGCGCCCGAGGAGACCTTCGAGAGCGGGATGGAGAAGACGGTGCGCTGGTACCTGGAGAACCGGGAGTGGTGCGAGGATGTTCTCTCCGGCGGCTACCGGCAGGAGCGGCTCGGGCTCCGTAGCGGGGGCCGTTCGTGAAGGGGATCGTGCTCGCCGGCGGTTCCGGCACGCGGCTCTATCCGCTGACGCACGCGGTCAGCAAGCAGTTGTTGCCCGTCTACGACAAGCCCATGATCTACTACCCCCTGTCGACCCTCATGCTCTCCGGCATCCGCGAGATCCTGATAATCTCCACCCCCCACGACCTGCCCCGCTTCCGCGACCTGCTCGGCGACGGCTCGCGGTGGGGCCTGAGCTTCGATTACGCCGTCCAGACCGAACCTAGAGGGTTGGCCGACGCTTTCGTCGTCGGGCGGAAGTTCGTAGGGCGGGACGCCGTCTCGCTGGTGCTCGGGGATAACATCTTCTACGGGGAGGGGTTCGTGGACCAGCTCGAGCGGGCCGCCGGAGGCGGGAGTGGGGCGACGGTCTTCGGGTACTACGTGAGGGACCCAGAGCGCTACGGCGTCGTCGAGTTCGATGGTGAAGGTAAAGTGCTCTCCATCGAGGAGAAGCCCGAGAGGCCGCGGTCGCACTACGCGGTGACGGGTCTCTACTTCTACGACAATAGGGTGCTGGAGGTGGCCGAGAACCTGGAGCCTTCGGCGCGGGGGGAGATCGAGATCACGGACGCCAACGTGGACTACCTGCGCCGCGGCGAGCTCTCCGTGGAGATCATGGGCCGCGGCATGGCCTGGCTCGACGCCGGGACCCACGAGTCGCTGCAGCAGGCCGGCAACTTTATAGAGACCATCGAGCAGCGCCAGGGGCTCAAGATCGGCTGCCCCGAGGAGATC
>CAXTDD010000523.1:0-2933 GCA_964242955.1 uncultured Rubrobacteraceae bacterium
TCTCGGCCTCCTGTGGGATCTCCAGACCGGAGCATACTCTAGGAAAGTAACAACGCGGTTACAAGTCGGAGACTATCAGCTATCAGCCGTCAGCTCTCAGCTTTTTGGTCTTGCTGACGACCCCTCCGGGAGAGTTCGACCACTTCGCAAACTGCCCTGGGCGGATCTCGGCGCGGCCCCTTGGAGGCGCCAGGACCCGGGGCCAGTAGAGATACCGGCCCCGGATCGGATCTCTAGCCGGCCTTCTGCAGCTCGGCCTGGACTACGAGGCGCTCGGAGTAGTCCGGCAGGGCGCAGGTCTGGAGGCTGACGACGTTCTTGCCGGCGACGGGGCGCAGGACCCGGACGGCGCCCGGGTCGACGACGAACCGGCGGAACACCTTGTAGGTGTAGCGCTCGCCGTCCGCGTCGGTGAGCAGGATCTCGTCTCCCTTCTGTAGCTTGTCGAGGTCCCAGAAGACGAGGTTGCTCTTCGTGCCCGGGTAGCCGACCCTGTGGCCGGCGATGTAGACGTTGGCCCGCTCCTGCCAGGGGAAGCCCGTGCCCTTCACGTGGGCCGTTCCGTCGTGCAGCGCGTCCTCGTACTCGTTCTTGGCGGCGTCGTAGACCGGCACGTTCTGGACGCGGTCCATCTTCGGGACGGTAAGCTTGAGCGTCTTCTCCTCCGGCGCGTCCACCCGGGGGCCCCGGATCTTCTGCACGACCCTCTCCGGCAGGCTCCTGTGGAACCTGTCCTGCACCTCTTCCGTGACCTTATCTGAGACCCCTTTGGGCGTGTTGGCGGACGCCGGCCCGTTCCCGCCGAGCAGGGAGTACAGCAGCAGGCCGATCCCGACGAACAGCACGACGCCCGCGACGCCGGCCGTCATAACCCTGCCGGTGCGCGCGCTACTTATCTTCTTCATCGTCCTCGACCCCCTTTCTGGACGCTCTTCTGATCGATGGTTAAAAATTACTGCCGTCGGATAACAATTCGGTAACAGAACGGGATTTTGTCGGTAACGGTTCGTCCGGGGGCGGCCCGGGCGCGGAGGTTCGTCCGCCGGTATAATTTCTCCTCGTGAGGATTGGGGTTCCAAAGGAAGTCCTGGAGGGGGAGCGGCGGGTCGGGCTCGTGCCCGAGACCGTCGGCAGGCTCCTCAAGGAGGGTTTCGAGGTCGTCGTCGAGTCCGGGGCCGGCCGCGACTACAACCTGGACGAGAATTACGGGGAGGCCGGCGCGGAGGTCGTGGACAGCGCCGCCGACGTCTACGGCGGGTCGGACCTCGTCGTCAAGGTCGCCTCCCCCACGCAAGAAGAGGTCGGGATGATGAAGGAGGGCCAGGTCCTCCTCTGCTTCCTCAACGGTCCCGGCAACCCCGAGTTGGTCCAGGAGCTCGCCGAGGCGGGCGTCACGGTCTTCTCCAACGAGGCCATCCCGCGCACGAGCGTCGCCCAGAGCATGGACGCCCTCTCCTCGATGGGCTCCATCGCCGGCTACAAATGCGCCCTCATAGCCGCGGACTCTTTAGGAAAGTACGTCCCCATGCTCTCCACCGCCGCCGGCACGACGAAGGCGGCGAAGGTACTCGTCTTCGGGATCGCGGTCGCTGGGTTGCAGGCCATCGCCATCATGAACCGCCTCGGCGCCGAGGTCTTCGCCTACGACATTCGCCCCGAGACCAAAGAGCAGGCCCAGTCCCTCGGCGCGTCGTTTGTAGACTCCGACGACGAGGGGGAGGACGAGGAGCCCGAGGACGAGTTCGTCGCGTACGAGCCCACGGGCTTCAACAACTTCATGACCTCGCTCGGCTTCTACTCCTTCGCCGAACCGCCGCGGGACCGGTACGTCGTCGAGGGCGAGGAAGAGCCCGAGGAGGACGAAGGAGATCAGGAAGAAGGCTGGTCCAAAGAGAAGCTCGGGCGGGACCAGGAGCTCTTGCGGGAGAGGATCGGGGAGATGGACATCGTCATAACCACGGCGCTCGTTCCCGGCAGGAAAGCGCCGACGCTCGTTGATAAGGCGATGGTCGAGAGCATGAAGCCTGGGAGCGTGATCGTGGATTTGGCGGCGGAGGCCGGGGGCAACTGCGAGCTCTCGGAGGCCGGCGAGACCATCGAGCACCAGCAGGTCAGGATCATCGGTCCCGTCAACCTGCCGAGCCAGATGCCCATACACGCCAGCCAGCTCCTCTCGCGCAACATGCACAACCTTATAGGACACATAACCGAAGACCGGGCCGAGGAGAAAGACGAGCACGACCTTCATGCGAACCTGGACTTCGAGGACGAGATCGTGGACAAGACCTGCATCGCCCACGGCGGCGAGGTCCGCCAGGAGGCCACCCGCGAGGCGCTGCAAGAGACCCCAGCAGAGACCCCGGAAGAGAGCGAGGCCGGTTAAGACATGCAAGAACTTCTGGCGCAGATCGCCATCTTCCTCATCGCGGCTTTCTTGGGGTTCGAGCTCATCTCGCGGGTCCCAAACCTCCTTCATACGCCACTGATGAGCGCCACCAACGCCATCCACGGCATCGTACTGGTCGGCGCGATCATCGCGCTCGCCGCGGCGAGTGACTCGTTCACCACGGTCGTAGGCTTCGTCGCGGTGGTCTTCGGGGCGATGAACGTGGTCGGAGGGTTCTGGGTGACGAACCGGATGCTGGGCATGTTCCGCCCGCCCGCCAAGCGCGTGAAGAAGAGGGAGAACTAGGGTGCAGGCCGCGACGTTCGTCGCCTACCTGGTGGCGGCGGCGCTCTTCGTCATCGGCATCCGCCGTTTGAGGACGCCAGAGACCGCGCGGTCCGGGAACACGCTGGCCGCCCTGGGCATGGTCATCGCGCTAATAGCGACCATCTTCGTCGCCGACATCGACGAGGCGCTGGGGGTGGCCGAGATCTCGGCGGGGGTGCTCCTCGGGTCCGTGATCGGGGCCGTGGCGGCCCAGCGGGTG
>CAXTDD010000524.1:0-2927 GCA_964242955.1 uncultured Rubrobacteraceae bacterium
CCAGTACCTCACCGTCTTCTGCCAGGTCTACGGCCTGGCCGTCTCCAAGTCCACGCGGCGGGAGGACATAGCGTTCTTCAACGAGCAGATCGGGTTCGTCCTCGACTCGGAGAACCACCCCCACCAGAATCTCGCCAGGGTTTCGGGCTACCCGATGGAGGAGCTCGAGGGGGCGAACGAGCTCCTGCCCACCGCCCGCAACTACACCCGCCACATGCTCTACGCGGCGCACATCGGCACGTTGGGAGAGCTGCTCTGTGCCCTGTACCCGTGCCCGTTGAGCTACTGGGAGATCGGGCTGGGGCTCAAGGAGGAGGTCAAACCCGACGACTCGCACCCGTTCAAGGAGTGGATCGATTTCTACGCGGACCCCGTGGTGGGCGACATCTGCCGCGAGTTCGCGGGTCGCATCGACCGCCTGGCGGGCCGGGCGGGCGAGGACGAGCGGGCGAGGATGGAGGAGAACTTCCTGACGAGTTGCCGGATGGAGTACCTGTTCTGGAGCATGGCCTACGACCTCGAGGACTGGCCCGTGTAGGCTGCCCTGCTCCTGGATACGGGACGGCTCTCTCCTGGGGAGGAGTAAGTTTTGCGAGATGACGAGGTGAGCACGAGGTCGAGCGCCCCCGAGGGTCCTACCCTCGGACGGGTCATCGCAGCGGCGGGCATCGGGAACCTCGTCGAGTGGTTCGACTACAGCATCTACGGCTTCCTCGCCGCCATCATCGGCGGGGTGTTCTTCGCCTCCCAAGAACCGGCCACCCAGTTGCTCGCCTCCTTCGCGATCCTGGCTGTGCCCGTGTTCGTGCGCCCCCTGGGCGGGCTTTTCTGGTCCCACTTCGGGGACAGCATAGGACGCCAGCGCACCCTTGCCATCGTGATCGTCGTCATGTCAGCGGCCACCATGGGCATCGGGCTCTTGCCCGGCTACGCCACCATCGGCATCCTCGCCCCGATCCTGCTCGTCACCGCCAGAGCCGTGCAGGGCTTCTCGGCGGGCGGGGAGTACGCCGGCGGGTCCTGCTTTATGGCCGAGTACTCGCCCGCCGGGCGTCGGGGGTTCCTCACAAGCTGGATGTCGGTGACGACCGGCTCGGGGGTGCTGGTCGGCTCGCTGCTGGCCTTCCTGCTGATCTCGAGCCTCCCGGAGGCCGCCATGAACTCCTGGGGCTGGCGCATCCCGTTCCTGATCGCGGGTCCCATGGGCCTCATCGGCCTCTACCTCAGGCTCAGGCTGGAGGACACGCCGATGTTCCGGGCGCTGGAGGCGGAGCACGAGGTGGCCCGGGCCCCGCTGCGCGAGAGCTTCGCCGGCTACTGGCGACAGATACTGCTGGCCGCCTGCCTCACGCTGGGCCAGGTCGTCACCTACTACGCGATCCTGATCTACACCCCCACCTACCTGACGACGCGGTTGGGCTTCGAGAGCTCGGAGGCCCTGCTCTCCTCCGCGCTGACCGTGTCTTTCTACGTCTGCCTCATACCCCCGTTCGCCGCGCTCTCCGACCGGATAGGCCGCAAGCCGCCGATGCTGGCCGGGTGCGGCGCCCTGTTGCTCCTGGCGTACCCGGGGTTCGTGCTCATCTCCCAGGGCGGGCTCCTTACCGCGATCGTAGTCCAGGTATTGCTCGGCGGCGTGCTCCTGCCGATCTACACCGGCCCCATAGTCGCCACCCTCGTCGAGCTCTTCCCGACGCGGGTACGCTACTCGGGCTTTGCCAATGGCTTCAACGCCTCGGCCGTGGTCGCCAACGCCGCCCCCTTCCTCGCCACGTTCCTCATCGCCCGGACGGGCAGCGACCTAGTTCCCGCCTGGCTCGTGGTCGCCACGTGCCTCGTCTCCGTCGTCGCCATCTCGCTGCTCGCCGAGAGCGCCAACAAGCCCCTCCCCCAGGTGCGTGGAAGCGCGGCCTCTTAGGCATGCCCATGCGCGGGGCTCGGAAACAGTAGGATCTCCCGGCCGGGCGCCGGACGGAGTGCATGTTCCGGGGTAGCCTGGGGCTTCGAAGGGCGGTCCACGTGGGCGACATCGCCCCCGATGCCGGACGGGCCTCTCCTTTCCCGCTGCTCCCCAGAAACCCGCCGGCGCGGCAACGTCGCCCCTGCGGCGCTCGCGGGCTATACACCCCGCTTTTCTCCCCGGAGAGCTGTCACGGTCGACGCTCGCGGGCCGCCCGTCAGACGGCACGGGAACGACCCCGTGCCGAGACGGACTAGCGGGCGTCGGAGAGGGCGAGGCGGGCGCCCAGGGCGCCCAGGGCGACCAGAACGCCCCCCGGCTGCCTTGCCGATGAACCTCGTGACGGAGGGCCGTCTCCTCAGCCACTCCCCCGAGGCCCCGCAGAAGAGCGCCGCGAGGGTCGTGATCATCCCCGACAGCGCCACGAACAGAAGCCCCAGCAGCAAGAAGGTCAGGTGGCCGCCGGCTCCCGGTCCGACGAACTGCGGCAGAAAGGCCAGGAGTAAGAGCGCCATCTTCGGATTCAGGACGTTCGAGAGAACGCCTTGCCAGAAGACCCTCCGGAGGCCGACCCCCTCCGCGCCGCCGTCCCCCTCCGGGACTACCAGGGTCTCGCGGCTTAAGGGCATCCTCGCCCCGAGGTAGACCAGGTGGGCCGCGGGTGTAAGCAAGTCTTGGTTCGGCTTTTACTCCGAGCTTGCGAGCAAGCTGCTGCGTGCGCATAGTCCTCGAAGACGCGGTAGGTGTATCAGGTAGCTACAAGGCGGGCCGCGAATCGCACGGTCGGCTATCGTCATGTCCGCGCATGCTCAAAGTCCGACCATAATTTTGACCATGACCCCGTGCGGGTCGAGGCGGGTCCACGAGGGTCCAGCGAAAGTGCCAAAAGGCAAAAGCCCCATAGAATGGGGCCTAGACGGGGCTGCCGGACCAGGATTCGAACCTGGACTAAGTGATTCAGAGTCAC
>CAXTDD010000525.1:0-2926 GCA_964242955.1 uncultured Rubrobacteraceae bacterium
GAAGCGGACGTCGAGTAGGGTATCGACGTCGAGGGGGGTGCCGTGCTTGAAGCCGAAAGAGAGGAGGGACACCGTCAGCCGGTTGGAGAAGGACTCGGCGAGCTTTTTGAACCGCATCCTGGCGTCGAGCGCCGTGTACCCCGAAGTGTCAACGATCAGGTCGGCCATCTCCCGCAATGTCGCGAGGTCCCGCCGCTCCGTCCGGATGGCCTCCAGCACGTCCCCGTTGCGCGCGGCCGGGTGCGGCCTCCGGCTCTCCTTGTACCGCCTCACGAGGCTCGGGTCGTCGGACTCGATGAACAGGATGCGGTGGTCCCATCCGCTCTCTTTCTCGACGGCCTCCAGGCTCCGCTCCAGGTCCGCGCCGAAGTACCGCCGCCCCCGCGTGTCCATCACGGCGACCACGCCCTCGGGCACGCCCTCGCCCTGGCCGGTTGTCTCCATCACGGCCGGCACCATGCGCGGCGGCAGGTTGTCCACGCAGAAGTAACCGGCGTCCTCGAAAGCCTGGAGCGCATTGGACTTGCCCGCCCCGGAGAGCCCGGTGATGATGACGATGCGACGGCGACCCGCTGCCGGGGAATCGTCGGCCGCCGGTACCTCCCCGCTCAAGTCGCCCCGATCCACCCGTCCTGGGAAGCGTAAACCATCTCGAAAACGCAGACTAGCACCGGCATGTACGACTTGCAACGAAACACCGTATATTTAACGCAGAGGTTACAGGCAGCAGGTTTCAGGTTTTGGCTACGGTGTGGCGCTCTCCAGACCGACCGCGCTGACTCTGTCGCAACACCGTTTCGACCACGAACGCGAGATAGCCTTACAGACCTGAAGCCTACCTATGCACCCTTGCATGAACTTCGCGGGCTACGCGGCCGGGGAGGCCCGGGACGGATTCCAGCTCTTCGAGCGAGGCGTTGAGGAAGGCGTCGGGGCTGCCGAAGTGCTCCAGGATGCGCTTCTTGCGCTCGGGGCCGACGCCGGGGAGGTCGTCGAGGACAGACTGGGTCATCGCCTTGCCGCGCACCTTCCGGTGGTAGGTGTTGGCGAAGCGGTGGGCCTCGTCCCGGACCCGCTGGAGCAGGTGCAGCTCCGGGGAGTTGCGCCTGAGGAGTACGGGCTCGGGACGGCCGGGCTCGAAGACTTCCTCGTCCCTCTTGGCGAGGGAGCGGAGCGGGATGTCGGGGAGGTCTTCGCCCACCCTCAACTCGCCGAAGACGGGGGCGACGGCGGAGAGCTGTCCCTTTCCGCCGTCCAGCAAGATCAGGTCCGGGGCGGGCAGGAACTTCTCGTCCCCCTCCCTGAGCCGCTCCAGGCGGCGCCTGATGACCTCGGACATGCTGGCGAAGTCGTCGGCGCCCTCGACGGTCTTTATCTTGAAGCGCCGGTACTGGTCTTTGGCGGGCTTTCCGCCCTGGAAGACGACCATCGAGGCGACGGAGTTGGTGCCCATGGTGTTCGATATGTCGTAGCACTCGATGCGCACGGGGAGCTTGGGCAGGGCTAGCTCCTCGCGCAGCGTGTCCAGCGTCGAGGCGACCTGGTCGCGGCGGGCCTCGTCGAGCATCTTCTCGTGGGCGAGCCCCATCTCCGCGTTGCGGACGGCGTTCTCCAGCACGCGGCGCTTGTCGCCGCGCTGCGGGCGGTGCACGTTTACCCGGGTGCCGCGTACCTCCGAGAGGTGCTCGCGCAGTGGGACCAGGGTGTCTTCGGGTTCTTCGGACTGGACCAGCACCTCCCGGGGGACGGCCGCGTTGTCGTAGTATTGGGGGACGAACTTGAGGGCCACGCTCTCGGCGCCCTCCTCGCCGTAGTTGTCCAGCAAGAACGAGTCCCGGTTTACGACCTGCCCGTCGCGCACGGCGAAGACCTGGACGCAGGCCGAGCCGTTCTCGGCGTAGGCGCCGACGGCGTCGAAGGAGTCCTCGGAGGTAATTGTGGCCTGCTGGCGGTCGCGGACGTGGTTCAGGGCGGCCAGTTCATCGCGCAGCTTGGCGGCCCGCTCGAAGTCCATCTCGCGGGCGGCGGCCTTCATCGACTCCTGACGGGTCCGGATCAGGCCGTCCACCCGGCCCTCCAAAAAGGAGACGACGTCGGAGATGATCCCGTCGTACTCCGCCTTGGTGACCGCCCCGATGCACGGCGCCGCCGAGCGCCCGATGTGGTAGTTGAGGCAAGGCACCCCGCTCCTGCGCCCGGGCTCGGGGCCCCGGCACTTGCGGAAAGGGAACGTCTTGTTGAGGACGTCCAGCGTCGAGTGGACCGAGCCCGCGCTCGGGAAGGGTCCGAAGTAGCGGTGACGCGAATCGTGCGTGGAGCGGGTGGCGAAGACCCGGGGGTACTCGTCGCCCGTCGTCACCACGATGTAGGGGTAGCTCTTGTCGTCTTTCAGGGAGGCGTTAAAGCGCGGGCGGTTGCGCTTGATCAGGTTCGCCTCCAGGACGAGCGCCTCCGTCTCGCTGCGGGTCGAGATGAAATCTATCCGCGCGACCCGCCCCCTGAGCTCCGAGATCTTGGGCCGCCCGTCGCCCGAGCGGGTGAAGTAGTTCGCCACCCGGCTGCGGATGTTCTTCGCCTTGCCGACGTAGATCACCGCGTCCGAGTCATCCTTGAAGATGTAAACGCCGGGCGAAGTGGGAAGGTGGGACCTGTCGGGATAACCGTTCTGAGACATCGGACAGATTATACCGCGGTCGGACGCTGCTCCCGACCTTACCGGCCCTTCGTGCGAGGCTCCCGGCGCCGGATCGTGGCGCCCGGTGGGATCATCTCGTCCCCGCCGGCCCGCGCGTAGCCTCCGGCGCCCCCGACCCAGCCACCGACCGCGGCGGAGACGGTCGAGATCACGGCGGCAGCTATGCCGACGGTGTCCGGGTCCGACAGCACCAGACCGAGCCCGGCCGCCACCGCGAGCGCCGCCCCGATT
>CAXTDD010000526.1:0-2920 GCA_964242955.1 uncultured Rubrobacteraceae bacterium
GTCCTGGGCCGCACGCTGTACGATGACATGCAGCGCATGGAGGAGATCGTCCAGGGCAGCGGCCTCGACTGGACGATCGTGCGGCCGGCCGGGCTGTTCGACGCGGCCGAGCCCACCGACGACTACGAGGTCGCGCCGCGGCGCCTACCCGGCGGCCGGGTCACCTCCCGCGCCGACCTCGCGGAGACCCTGCTAAGGGAGGCGACCGAGCCCCGGCACCCGCGCTCGATCGTCGAGGTCATCACCCGGTCGGGCACCCCACCCCCCACGACGTTCCTGAAGGAGGCCTTTGGCAGCGGGAAGTAGAGCGCCATGACCCGTGGGCCGGGACGGCGCGGGCGACCGCGCCACCGGCCGGCGTCCGCTGGGGGAACCCTCGGGGGACACTTCCGATCTTGCTCGGCGCGTTCGGCGACCGGCAGGCCGAACAGCACTGTCGACCTCATCTCCTCGTGGGCGAGCCGCTCCCGGTCGTCGGTCGGCTCGACCCGCCGTCGGTGTCGTCCCGCTTCGGCCATCCCGTTACCCCTCCCGCGCTCTACGTGGCGCGTCGTGGGGGGGGAGCGATGCCACGCTTTGGGGTCAGCGGCCACCTCGAAGCGTGGGGCCCGATCTCTCGGATTCCCGCCATTCGGGCGACGGATATGTGTAGCGTAGGCCGCGGCTAGGTCTACCACGGAGGTTCCCAAGGGGGCGGTGCGAGGAGAATCGTCGGTAAGGGACTGCGCCGTCGGACACCGCCGGGGCACGGCCCGTCGCGGCCCTTGCCACGCTCCCGTCACGCCCGTGCGGTACACATCGCGACGGCAGAGGAAGCGATAGGGGGGAGGTGCGCCCATGACCGGACCATCGACGGACGCGGAGCCTCCCGCGGAGACCCGCGAGATGACCGCTCCTATCACCGGCGTGGGTCGCGGTCTCGGCGGGAGCACGGCCCTCCATTCCACGCCGAGGGCGACCGTGGTTTCCGTGGGCGTGCTGCTGATGCACGTTGTGGCGTGGGCCACAGGCGCGGGAACGCCCACCACGCTTGCTGGCAGAGGCGCGGTTGAGGCCATAGATCACCGATGATCCTTCTCGGAAAGGGGCCACCTCTCGAGAACCCTCGCCGATTACCGCACGCTCGGCATGATACGGAGTCCACAGGCCACCACGTACGCTCCCGGAAAGTCCATTGTCCGCGAACGTCCGGTTCGCAAGGAAAGGACACAGCGATGAAAGCATTCACTCTAGACGGTTTCGGCAACCCTCCCGGCCTACGTGAGGACTTCCCCGCGCCCACGCCGGCCGACGACCAGGTGCTCGTACGCGTGCGCGCTTCCTCGGTCAACAACGTCGACAGCGCCATCGCGGCCGGGACGTTCAAGGCCACGTTCGACCACGAGTTCCCCGTCCTACTAGGCCGCGACTACGCCGGCACCGTGGAGCGGGTCGGCCCCCGCGTGACGCGCTACGCCGAAAGCGACGAGGTCTACGGGTTCCTGCCGCACGTCAATCCCACCGTGCGCGACGGCACCTGGGCCGAGCTGATCGCCGTTCCCGAGGACGACCTCGTCGCGCGCAAGCCGGCCGGCCTGGGGCTCGCGGAGGCCGGTGCCCTCCCGCTGTCCGGCATCACCGCCATGCTGGCCCTGGACGCCCTCGGTCTCTCGGAAGGCGACACCGTCCTCGTTGTGGGAGCCAACGGCGGCGTCGGCAGCTTCGCCGTCCAACTCGCCGCCCACGCCGGCGCAGAGGTGATCGCGCCCGGCCTGCCCGAGGACGAGGACTACCTGCGGGACCTCGGGGTCGGCGAGGTGTTCGGGCGCGACGCCGACGTCGTACGGGTAGTGCGCGAGCGCCAACCCGAGGGGGTCGACGCCCTCTTGGACCTCGTCTCCTACACTACCGAAAGCTTCGACGCCCATGCGACGGTTCTCAAGCCCGGCGGTCGCGGCGCATCCGCGTTGTGGGTGGCCGGCGACGGACCGGGGCGCACCAACGTCACGGTGGCGGCGAGCCCGGAAAACTTGGAACGCCTGGGCTGCCTGGTGGAAGCCGGCACCCTCCGGGTGCCCATCCAGAGCACCTACGAAGGCCTCGACCAGGCCGGTGAGGCCCTGCGGGTGTTCGGCACGACGCATGTGCGGGGCAAGCTCGGCATTCGGATGGCATAGCGGGGGGTCCGGCGAGTGCGCCAACGCTACCCGTCGTCGCGGGCGGTGCCCCAGAATCTCGGCGCTCTTAGAGGCTGCGCGGATAGATAGGAACGCGCTCCCGTAGAAAACAGACGCGGGACGCTCGATCGTTCGGGAAGCTTCAAGGACTCCCCCCATGATGGAACATCCCACACCCGTTTTGATGCGAAGCAGATCCCTGTTGACGGAAGCTCTCAGAAGGAAGGAGCGGACAAATCCCAAGGAGGACGTTGCGTTGACGACCGTTCGCGAAGAAACCTACGAGCTGCTCCGCAAGCTGGGCCTGACGACCTTCTTCGGCAACCCCGGCTCGACGGAGGTGGCTTTCCTCGAGAACTTTCCCGACGACTTCCGCTACGTGCTCGCCCTGCAGGAGGCCTCGGCGGTGTCCATGGCCGACGGCTACGCCCAGGGCACGGGCAGACCCGCCCTCGTCAACCTCCACACCGCCGCGGGCGTCGCGACCGCCATGGGCGGCCTCGCCACCGCCCACCACAACAAGACGCCCCTGATCGTCACCGCCGGCCAGCAGACCCGCGAGATGCTACTCCTGGAGCCTTGGATCACCAACACGAAAGCCACGGTCCTGCCCGAACCCTACGTGAAGTGGAGTTACGAGCCCGCCCGCGCGGAGGACGTGCCCGGCGCGCTGATGCGAGCGTACGCCACGGCACTGCAGCCCCCGCAGGGCCCGGTCTTCGTCTCCGTCCCGATGGACGACTGGGACAAGGAGGCCCCCGGAC
>CAXTDD010000527.1:0-2917 GCA_964242955.1 uncultured Rubrobacteraceae bacterium
TCGATCACGAGCGCCGGCTGCTTGGCCGAACCGCTTCCGCCTCCGCGGCCACCGCTGCTGCGACAGCCGGCGATCACCACCAGGGCCAGAACGAGCGAAACTAGTACCACGCTCTTACGCACGGTACCTCCTTCTTCGCGAACCGCTATCCCGCGCGTGATCCGCCGGGCTTCCGGTCTTTACGTGACCGTTCGTTGCCGCGCATCATATAGAGTTAGGGCCATCCACGCAAAGGAGACGACCCCTGCAACCCCCACGAGACAACGCGTTCGCCCGTGAACTGGACTGGCTCCGCGAGTTCACACCCGCCACAGCCGGGGCCGCGACGGCCATGCCGTCCCTGAAGGACGAACGCCTCCTCGTCGTCTGCCACCTCGACCTGAAGATGATCCCCTACTTCGAAGCCCTCCTCGCCGCCGGCGCCGAGGTCCACGCCTGCGCCGCCAACCCCGCGACGACCAGAGACGAGGTCGCCGAACACCTGGAGACGCTGGGCGTAACGGTACCGGCCCGCAAAGACGACCCTCCCGACCGCCACGAGGCACACCTGCAGGCAGCCGTCGGAGCCGGACCCACCCTGCTCTCCGAGATGGGCGCCGACGCCACGGCCCTCACGGGCGGAAGGCTCGACACCGCGCGCGGCGGCCTCGAAGCCACCGGCACGGGCATAGGCCGGCTAAGAAGCCTGGACCTCGCCTATCCGGTCTTCGACTGGGACACCGTCCCGATAAAACAGGGCCTCCACAACCGCCACCTCGTCGGCCTCATGGCCGCCAACACCTTCCTCAACGTCGCGGGCCTCTCCCTCTACGGCAAGACCGTCCTCATCGTCGGCTACGGTCCCGTCGGCCGGGGCGCCGCGGACGCCGCCCGCTCCTTCGGCGCCGTCGTCGAGGTCTGCGACCCCGACCCCGCGGCCCTCCTCGCCGCAGCACACCTGGGCTTTCCGACCCCGGCTCTCGAGGCCGGCCTCCCGCGCGCCGACGTGGTCTTCACCGCCACGGGCCGGGACGGCGCGGTCCCCTTCCGGGCCCTCTCGTCGTGTAAGGACGGCGCGTTCCTCGCGAACCTCGGCCACACGACCGGCGAGCTGCCCGTCGAGGAACTCCGCCGGCACGTCGTAGACGCCCCTCGTCCGCACGTCGAGCGGTGCGTCGTGGGTGGAAAGACCCTCTACCTGCTCGCCGGCGGGGCGATGTTCAACCTGGCGGCGGGGCCAGGGGACCCTTACGACACGTTCGACCTCGTCACCGCGCTCATGATCGAGGCGACCGGCTTCCTCGCCACCGCAGGCGTCGAATACCCGCCAGGCGTTCATCTGCTGCCAATAGAAGTCCAGGACCGCGCCGCAAGGCGGTACGTGGGCAGAGCCTGAACCAGCCCGACACGGTAAGTCGGAACGATCCGCACGGAGCCGACGCTAAAGCAGATGCATCGGGTCGGCGAATATTTGGGGATGGAGTTCGAGCGCATAGCTTACACGAGACACGCCTACGGACGCATGAGACGTCGGCGCATCACCCACGATGAAGTGAAAAGGATCTTGAACGGGCCGGAGATCCCGTACCCAAGCAAAGACAACCAGAATAGGATGGTAGCCAGGGAACGCACTGACAACGACCGTCGGGCCGGGGTCGTGTACACGCGGAGACACGATAGAGAGGCCGATGTGCCGATAATCACTGTGCTAGACTTCGATCCCGTCGAGCAGGGGGCCGATCGCAGCTATGCGGATAGAGTACGACCACGAAGCGGACGCGGTGTACGTCGACGTAACCGACGCCACGCAGGCCCACACGGTCGAAGTAGAACCGGACAGTATTTACGTCGACATCGACGCGGAAGGCAGGACCTTGGGGATCGAATTCTTGAACCTGGATACGTTCCGGCAGTACATCGAGGAGCACGGCGGGCTGGACATACCCGAGAAGTTCACCGGGCCGCAATCGCTCGTTCCCGCCTGATCGGCATCATCGCCGGCAGCCTCTCCCGGTCACGCAACCGAAACCCGATACCAGAAGTTTACTGCAGCAACTTCTTGAGGTTTTCTTCGAGGTAGTCGGCCGTGACGGTGATCTCGGGGTCGTAGGCGACGGCCTCTTTGCAGAGGTGGTAGAGGGCCAGGGTGCGGGTCGGGGTCAGGCGGCGGTTGCCGGCCTGCTCCAGGACGAGCCGCATGAGCTCCAGGGCGACCTCGGCCTCGCTCTTCTGTTGCTCCATGCGGGCGTCTCCTCCGCGTCGTTTGCGGGGAGAATTATATCGGCCCGGCGCGGCGCTATGGTAGACTTTTGGGCGTCTTGACCTGGAAAAGCGGCCTCAGAACGGACCAGATCATCACCCCCGGAGATGCATGCGAGGCGGTGGACACCCGTGGGTAGGGCCGGCCGGAACCACGTCACCTGTCCCGCCTGCGGCCATGCGTTTCGGGCCTCCCACGTCGGCAGCTACGTCACCGTCGGCCGGGAGGCGGACCTCTGTCCCAAGATCCCGGGCCGTCCCTCGGATGGGGCGCGCCTGATCCGGTCCGGCATCACCATGTGCCCGGCCTGCTCTTTTGCCGCGGGCGAGGACTTCGGCGACCTCTACCTCTCTTTCGACGAGCGCTACGACGTCGAGGCGAGCCTCGAGGAGGACGGCCTGCTGAGGGTCTTCCGGTCCAACTCGCCGCCGTGGCTGGCATTCCACGCCGCCGAGATCTGCGGCAAGGCGCGCCGCGCGCGCTCCCGCGAGCTCGGCGACCTCTGCCTGCGCGCCTCCTGGGTCTGCCGCAAGGAACGCGAACGCCCCTTCGAGAGCACCTTCCAACTGAGGGCCGTCCGCCACTTCATGCGCTCCCTCCAGGAAGAAGACCTCGTCGGCCGCGAGCTCGCCGTCACGACCTACCTCGTCGGAGAGCTCAACCGCCGCCTCGGCAACC
>CAXTDD010000528.1:0-2905 GCA_964242955.1 uncultured Rubrobacteraceae bacterium
GTGCTCAACGGCTACGCGCCGGGCGGCGTCGAGCAGATCATCGCCGGGCTCGCGAAGCCAGCCGAGAGGCGCGAGCTACCGCCCGAGGACCTGGAGCTGCCGAGCGCGGACGTCTTCAGTCGCATGCTCAACAACTTCTGGGGGAACACGGCCGACAG
Organism: uncultured Rubrobacteraceae bacterium; assembly: GCA_964242955.1. GTDB lineage: Bacteria > Actinomycetota > Rubrobacteria > Rubrobacterales > Rubrobacteraceae > Rubrobacter_D. Next base: position 159 of record CAXTDD010000528.1, read on the forward strand.
CCCCTGGACTAACGTCCAACCCATCCGCTAGTCGGGAGGCTGTCGATGGAGACCGTCGCGGAGAATCTGCGGTTTCCCGAGGGGCCCGTGCCGCTGGATGACGGCTCGGTGCTGTTCGTCGAGATGGCGGCCGGGCGCCTGAGCCGCGCCTGGGGCGAGGGTTGCACCGAGGTCGTCGCCGAGCTCGGCGGCGGCCCGAACGGCGCCGCCATCGGACCGGACGGCCGGGTCTTTGTCGCCAACAACGGCGGCTACAACTTTGTCGAGAGCGGCGGCGAGTTGCGCCCCGCCGGCAGCCAGGCGCGGCGCGGGTGGATCGAGACGGTCGACCTCGCTTCCGGCACGGCCGAGCGGCTGTACGACCGCTGCGGCGAGAGGACCTTCGGGCACCCCAACGACCTCGTGTTCGACGACGCGGGCGGCTTCTACTTCACCGACAGCGGCAAGGTCACGGCCGACGGGATCGAATGGCGCGCCCTCTACTATGCCAGGGCCGACGGCTCCGGGGTCAGGCAGCTCGCCGGATCGTTGCTCTCGCCCAACGGCGTCGGCCTCTCCCCCGACGGCGGCACGCTCTACGTGACCACGACCGTCACGGCGGCGTTGTGGGCCTGGGACGTGGTCGCGCCAGGCGAGCTGCGCAAGCTCGACGCCGACGGGGCGCCTCACGGCGGACGGTTTGTGGTCGGCGCGTCAGGCCGGCGGCGCTTCGACAGCCTCGCCGTCACCGCGGGCGGCCACGCGCTGGTCGGCACCCTGATCGACGGCGGCCTCACCGAGATCTGGCCCGAGAGCCTGACGACCCGCCACCACCCGATGCCCGACGGCGGGGTCACCAACGTGGCCTTCGGCGGGCCGGACCTGCGCACGGCGTACGTGACCCTGGCGGGCACCGGCCGTCTGGCCGCCCTCGCCTGGCACGAGCCCGGGCTGGCCCTCGCTTATACTCGTTGATCCCCAAAGCAAACATCAACCGCGAGAGGAGCATCACATGAAGGCTGCACGGTTCTCGGAGTACGGCGACGCGGGCGTCCTTAAGCTCGTCGACGTCGAGGAGCCCCACGCAGGGCCTGGCCAGGTCCGCATCGCCGTTCGCGCCGCTGGCGTCAACGCCATCGACTGGAAGCTCCGCGCGGGCCACATGCGCGAGATGATGCCGCTGGAGTTGCCCGCGGGCAGCGGGAACGACGCGGCGGGCGTCGTCGACGAGGTCGGCGAGGGCGTCGAGAACGTCGAGATCGGGGACGCTGTGTTCGGCACCGGGTCGTCGACCTACGCCGAGTACGCGGTGCTCGACGCGTGGGCCCACAAGCCCCGGGGTCTGCCCTTCGAGGAGGCCGCCGGCTACCCCATCCCGGTCGAGACGGCCGTCCGGATCCTTGACCTGGTCGGCGTGGGGGAGGGAGATACGGTGTTCGTCAGCGGCGCGGCGGGCGGCGTCGGCTCGGCGGCGGTGCAGATCGCCCGCGAGCGCGGCGCCACGGTAATAGGCAGCGCCAGCGAGCGCAACCAGGACTATCTTCGTGGCCTTGGCGCCATCCCTACGACCTACGGGGACGGCCTCACGAACCGCGTCCGTGGGCTCGCGCCCGACGGCGTGGACGCGGCGCTCGACATCGCCGGCTCCGGCATTATCCCCGAGCTCATCGAGCTGACCGGCGACCCCACGCGTGTTGTGTCGATCGCCGACTTCGGCGCCGGCGAGCACGGTGCCCAAGTCTCCGGCAGCCCCGGCGACCGACCGGCCGCCTTCGCCGAAGCCGCACGGCTCTTCGAGGCCGGCAAACTCACCCTGCCGGTCACAGACCTCTACGGCCTGCACGAGGCCGACGCGGCGCACGCAGAGAGCGAACGCGGCCACGTCGCCGGCCGCAGGATCATCAAGCCCACGTGACAAGCCCGGTCAACGAGCGTGGTCCTCGAAGCCTTGATGGGACCGGACTTTACCGTCAACCGAGGCTAGACATACCCGGTTCATTGACTCTCTTACGGTGGCCCGCCGACGAGACAACGGGACATCATAGGGGCTCAACGCATTACCCGTGTGTGAAGGTAGAAAGGTCCACGTTAGCGCCGCACAGCAGGACGCCGACCCGCTCACCACGCTCCGGCCGGTACGCGCCCGAAAGCAACGCGGCCGGCGCCACCGCTCCGGCGGGCTCTACCACCAGGCGCAGCTCCTCCCACAAAAGCCTCTGGGTCTCGCGGATGCTTTCTTCGTCTACGAGAACTACCGACTCCACGAACCTGCTGCTTAAGGAGTGGGAGATCTCCCCCAGTCGGCGGGCTCCCAGAGCGTCGGCGGCGATCCCGCCGACCTCCACCTCTACGGGCTCTCCGGCCCCAAACGCCCGGCTCATGGATGGCGCTAGCTCCGGCTCGACCCCGATCAGGCGGATGCTTCCCGCGTACCAGGCCGCCATCCCGCCGATGAGGCCACCACCGCCAACAGCAACGAGCACGGTGTCGAGGTCCGGCGCCTGCTCGGAGAGCTCCTTGGCCACGGTGCCCTGCCCGGCCACCACCTCCGGCTGGTCGTAGGCGTGGACGACCAGCGCCCCGGTCTCCCCGGCGCGTTCCCGGCTCGCCGCCAGCGCCTCGGCGTAGTTCTTGCCCGTGATCGTAAGCTTCGCGCCGTAGCCCTCGAGGCGCTTCACCTTGACCGGGGAGGAGATCTCGGGGACGAAGATCTCGGCCTCGTGTCCCAGGGCCCTTGCGGCGTAGGCCACCGCCGCCCCGTGATTGCC
>CAXTDD010000529.1:0-2891 GCA_964242955.1 uncultured Rubrobacteraceae bacterium
GGGTGGAGCGGCTGGAGGCTTACGTCGAGTTGTGGGGGAACTAAATCCCGGAGGTCTACGGGATGGCGCGGGCGCTTCTGGCCGACCGCGAGGCCGACGAGGCCGCGGCGGCGGCGTGGGACGACCGCATGGGCGCGGTGCGCGCCAGTTGCCGCGAGACGGTCGAGGCGCTGCAGCGCGACGGGATGCTCCGCCCCGGTTGGTCCCGCGAGGAGGCCGTGGACCTCATGTGGACCATGCTCTCCGTCCGCTTCTGGGAGAGCCTCACGGTCGAGTGCGGCTGGCCGCAGGATCTGTACGTGAGCAGGATGCGGGAGCTGCTAAAGCGCGCCCTCGTGCGGGAACCCGAGCAGACCTAGCGGGCCGTGCCTACCGGGCGGCCCGACGCGCCCCTGACGGTGGGTTCCGGTGGAGATCCGCCAGCGTATAATTCCCGCCATGATCGTGGACAACGCCATCTACGTCGATGGGCGCCGGGCCGCGGAGCCCGGGTCTCTGGAGGAGACGTACCAGGCGTGTCGCAGCCAGGAGGGCGTGGCCTGGATCGGCCTCTACAAGCCGACGGAGGAAGAGTTCGAGTCCGTGGCCCAGGAGTTCGAGTTGCACCCGCTGTCGGTCGAGGACGCGCTGGACGCCCACCAGCGGCCCAAGCTGGAGCGCTACGGCGAGACGCTCTTCGTCGTGCTCCGGCCGGCGCGTTACGTGGACGAGTCAGAGACCGTCGAGTTCGGGGAGACGCACGTCTTCGTCGGGAAGGAGTTCGTCATCACGGTGCGCCATAGTGAGGTACCGGACCTGGGAGAGGTGCGGAACCAACTGGAGGCGGACCCGGAGCTGCTCAGGCGGGGGCCCGAGGCCATCCTGCACGCCATCATGGACCAGGTGGTGGACGACTACGGTCCCGTGGTGGATGGCCTGGAGAACGACATCGAGGAGATAGAGTCGCAGGTCTTCGGGGGGAGCGCCGACGTCTCCCGACGCGTCTACGAGCTCTCGCGCGAGGTCATCCAGTTCCAGCGGGCCGCCGACCCCTTAAACGACGTGCTCGGCGTCCTGACGCGGGGGGAGATCATCGACGTAGACCCCGAGGTGCGCCGCTACCTGCGCGACGTCCAGGACCACGCCCAGCAGGTCTCAGAACGCCTCTCCGGCTACCGCGAGCTCCTCCAGAGCATCCTCAGCGTCAACCTGACCCTGGTAAGCCTCTCCCAGAACGAGCAGGTAAAAAAGATATCGGCCTGGGCCGCCATCCTCTTCGCCCCGACCCTGATAGGCACCGTCTACGGCATGAACTTCGACCACATGCCCGAGCTCCACTGGCTCCTCGGCTACCCCCTCGCCCTCACGCTCATGGTGCTGACGTCGGTCCTACTCTACTTCGCCTTCAGACGCCGCGGCTGGTTGTAGCACGCCCGCTTCGCGGGCTTGTCAGCACGCTGCGGCTTCGCCTGCGCTTTCAGCACGTGCCCTTCGGGCACTTTCAGCACGCCACCCTACGGGCGGCTTTCAGCCAGATACGGGCGGATCGTGGACGGCGCACCGGGCCACGATCCGCCCGCGTGCGGTCGTTCCGGCTTCGCAGAATACGGTGTGCGGCGGCGGGTTTGTCGGGTTTAATTGCCGGGACGCTCCGATACTCGTGAAGGGGTAGCGTATGGCAGACGGAAGGCCCGCCATCCTGGCCGAAGGGCTGGAGAAGAGCTACGGCAAGACCCGCGCACTCGCCGGGCTCGACCTGAGCGTGGAGGAGGGCACGGTGCTCGGGCTTCTGGGTCCTAATGGTGCCGGTAAGACCACGGCCGTTCGCATCCTGACCACGCTGCTGGCCCCGGACGCCGGATACGCGGAGGTCGCCGGCCTGGACGTGGTGAAGCGGGCCGACGAGCTGCGGTCGCGCATCGGGCTGACCGGACAGTACGCTGCGGTGGACGAGTACCTCACGGGACGGGAGAACCTGGAGATGGTCGGGCGGCTCTACCACCTCTCGAAGAGGTACTCGCGCAAGCGGGCCGACGAGCTCTTGGAGCGCTTCGACCTGACGGGGGCGGGCTCCCGGATGGTCAAGACCTACTCCGGCGGGATGCGCCGCCTCGACCTCGCAGCATCACTCGTCTACTCTCCGCAGGTCCTCTTCCTCGACGAGCCGACCACCGGCCTCGACCCCAGGAGCCGTCTGGCGATGTGGGAGATCATCGGCGAGCTCGTCTCCGGCGGTACGACCCTGCTGCTGACCACCCAGTACCTCGACGAGGCCGACCGGCTGGCGGACAGGATCGCGGTCGTAGACTCGGGGACCGTGATCGCCGAGGGCACAGCCGACGAACTAAAGGCGAAGGTCGGCGGCGAACGCCTCGAACTCGTCGTCTCCGAAGATAACGACCTACAGGCCGCGGCCCGGGTCCTCGAACGCCACGCGAAGGGCGGAGCCGGCGGCGTCCGCACCGAGACCGACCGCCGCCACGTCGGCGCGACCGTCGAGGGAGGAGCGCGTCTGCTCGCCACCGTCGTCCGGGACCTCGACGCGGCCGGCGTTCAGGTGGACGACCTGGGGCTGCGCCGGCCCACCCTCGACGACGTCTTCCTCGCCCTCACCGGCCGGGCCGCGGAGCCGTCCGAGAGCGGAGAGCCTGGCCATCAAGAGAAGGAGATCGCATGAGCGCTGCGAACGTGCGTCCCGAGGAGGCGCGTCCGTTGCGGCGGAGCCGGTTGTACTGGGCGTTTGCGGACGGGTGGGTGCTGGCGAAGCGGAACCTGGTTCAGATCCCACGCATACCGGAGCTCCTCGTCTTCGCGACCATCCAGCCGGTCATGTTCGTGCTGCTCTTCCGCTACGTCTTCGGCGGGGCCATCGACGTCGGCGGGGAGAGCTACGTCAACTACCTGATGGCCGG
>CAXTDD010000530.1:0-2889 GCA_964242955.1 uncultured Rubrobacteraceae bacterium
CGCGCCAGATGATGGCCTGGCCCTCGTTCACGAAGTTGCCCATCGAGATGAACTTCAGGCCCGTCTCCGACTCTACAGGGAAGATCACGCCCCCCACCACGTTGGGCTTCTCCGTCGAGCCGAGCATGACGGGGATGGAGGAGCCGTGGACGTCGGCGTCCAGGATCTCGACGCTGTGGCCGGCCCGGTCGAGCGCCGCGGCGAGGTTTACGGCCACCGTGCTCTTGCCGACGCCTCCCTTGCCGGAGACGACGGCGATGATACGGGTCCTGGATTCGTCCTTGAAGGCCGGCGCGAGCTCGGAGGGGCCGCCGTGGAGCGAGGTCATCAGGTTCTGGCGGTCGTCGTCGCTCATGACGCCGAAGTCGACCTCGACGCTCTGGACGCCCTCTATCATCTTCAGGCGGTCCGTGATGTCGGTGGTGATGCGGTGCTTCATCGGGCACCCGGCGGTGGTGAGGGCGACGCCGACCGTGACGCCCGGGCCCTCGATGTCGACGCTCCGGATCATGTTGAGGGAGATGAGATCGCGCCCAATTTCAGGGTCCCTGACGTCCCTGAGCGCCTCCCGAATACCGGCCTCCGTGAAGCCGTCCGCCGGCTCGGGCTCCGGGTCCGGGCTGCGGTCCACGAGGTGCTCCGCCGTCTCGGCCTCGAACCCGTCCGGGCTCGCCGCGCCGTCTCCAAAAGCCTCTGCCTTGCCCCGCCTGCGGAACCAATCTACCACGTCAGAACCTCCCGCGGGCCGACCGCCCGCACACTAGAACCGGAACAAATCGGAGGCCAGAACCCCCTCATTTCCGGGCAATCTTACCATAAGCCCCCCGCCCTACTTCCCGCAAAATCGCGCCGTAAACCTCACGAAGAAGACCGGGACCGGCGCGTTCGCCCCGGCCTCCGCCGCGCGCGTACATGACCGTCGCTAGCGGACGACCCTGAAGCTCCAGGTCGTGGTGCGGGTGTTGCCGGCCGCGTCCCTCACGACGATCCTGACCGTGTGGGCCCCGTAGGCGAGCGTCGGCGTGGTATAGGTCAAGCGGTTCGTCGCCGCGTTGTAGACAAACCCGGGCCTGAGGGTCCCGTCCAGGTAGAACCTTATGTTCGATCTCTGCGGGTCGGTCTGGTTGTCGTTGACGGTGGCCGACACGGGCGGCGTGCGGTCCCTGGTGCTGCTGCCGGGCACGGGCCTGGGGGCGGTGACGGTCGGTAGCGTCGCGTCCGCGTTCTCGGTCACGGCGCGCAGCGCGTTGAGCCGGCCGCCCGTGGCGACCTTGCCCTGGAGGCTCGCCTTTTTGTCGGCGTACCGGAGGAGCTGCGCCTTTACCTGGGCGTCGTCGACGCCGGGGTTCTGGCCCAGGATCAGGGCCGCCACACCGGCCACGTGCGGGGTCGCCATCGAGGTGCCGCTATAGTAGCCGTAGCGGTTACCCGGAAGCGTGCTCAAGATGTCCACGCCGGGGGCCGAGAGGTCCACGGACTGCGCCCCGAAGTTGGAGAACGAGGCCAACTGGTCGCGGTTGTCGGTGGCGGCCACGGCGACGACGTTGGGGTTGTCGTAGCTCGAAGGGTAGTGGGCCGTGGCGTCGTTGTCGTCGCCGATATCGTCGGCGCCGCCGTTACCAGCCGCGGCGACGAAGACGTGACCCACCGCGTCGGCGCTGGCTATCGCGTCGCGGAGGGCCTGGGAGGCACCACCGCCGCCCCACGAGTTGTTGGAGATCTTGATTCCTTCGGCCACAGCCTAGTTGATGGCCTCGACCGCGTCCGACGTGTACCCGCCTTTCGCCCCGAGGAACTTGAGCGACGCTATCTGGGCGTCCCAGTTGACGCCGGTCACGCCATCGCCGTTGTTGCCGGTGGCAGCTATGGTGCCGGCGACGTGCGTTCCGTGCTCGTCCCCGTCGCCGGTCAAGGGATCGGGGTCGTAGACGCTGGCGTCGTTGTTGGCGAAATCGAAGCCGTTAACGTCATCTACGTATCTGTTGTTATCGTTGTCGATGCCGTCGCCGGGAACCTCGTTTGGGTTTCTCCAGATATTCTCCCTGAGGTCGCGGTGGTTCGTGTCCACGCCCTCGTCGATGACGGCGACGACGGTCGAGGCGTCCCCGGTAGTCACGTCCCAGGTCTCCGGCGCGTCGATGTCCGCGTCCACGGCGCCGGTCTGCCCCTGGATAGACTGGCCGTTGTTGTTCAAGCCCCAGAGGTTCGGAAGGCTCGGATCGTCGGGGACGGCGGCCGGCTGCAGCTTGAAGTTCGGCTCGGCGTAGGCGACGTCTGGAGAGTTCTCGTAAACCCGCACCGCCTCGGCTACCGTAAGGTCCCGCGGCAGATCCACCACGTTCACGTCGCTGCGGGGCAGGTCTTCCTCGACGGTGGCGTCGTTCTGCTGGTTGAGGCTTTGAAGGTCGGCCGGGGAAGCAGGCGCTCTCAGCGCGACGATGATCTCGCCCGGCGCGAACTGCCGGGTGGCGCCCTGCCGGTAGGTCGGCTCCTCGTTCGTCCCTTCGGCCTGCGTCACGGCCTCCTGGGTGAGGCCCTGGATCCCAAGCATGCAGACGACGGCCCCAAGCACGAACCCCGCCAACGCAACGACTTTCCTCATCACAACCCCCACCTGTTTCAAATACGCCGATTCGTGTATTCGTTACCGATACGGAGTCTACCCAACCCGCGCGTATTCGTGGTCGTTTCTCTTACGAAGTCTTACAAGGTTCCGTAGGGGATCAGCCGGGGCGATACTCGCCGAAGACGGCGCGCAGGGCGTCGGAGACCTCGCCGAGCGTCGCTAGCTCGCCCAGGGCCTCCTTCATCGGGTAGAGCAGGTTTTCGGAGCCCTCGGCCGCACGCGTCAGGCGGTTTAGCGCCCTCTCGACGGCGGCGTTGTCGCGG
>CAXTDD010000531.1:0-2888 GCA_964242955.1 uncultured Rubrobacteraceae bacterium
CCAAAAACTCGGTAGGCTCCACGTCGAGCGATCCAGCCAGCCCCCGAATCGTGCGAATTGAGGCTCCACCCGCAAACTTCGCCGGAACGTCTTAACGTCGCCGGCCTGGGCGCCTAGTCGGAATCCCGCGGTGCCCGCTCCGGGGTAGTGCGCCCGGTGGTCTTCGTCGGGGAGACCGGCATCGGCAAGGCGCGCCTGGTGGAGCAGTTCTTGGGATGGACCGCCCCCACGGGCGCGAACACGCCCCGCGGCAGGACGTCCAAAACCGAGATTCCCCTGCCCTACGAGGCGATGGTGGACGCTCTGGGGCCCCGCCTCGAGCGCGAGAGGGCCCACGACGACCTGCTGGAGGGGCGGTCAAGATTCCGGAGACGGCCTTCGGTCACCTGCTCGGGGCGGCCGGATCGGCCTACCTGGAGACGTTCGATCGGGTGTATCTTCCGGTGCTCAAAAAGGAGATTCACGCTGAGCTCTGCGCCATCGCGGTCCCCTCGGGCGAGTGGGAACAGGCGCGCGAACACGCCCCCGAAGCGAGCGGACTCGAGAGAGCTCTGCTTGCCCCCCACGAACCGAGGCCATACGCGTGTTCGGGCAGACGATGCGCGGCGTGGTTGAAGGCCCACTCGTGGACGAGCAAAAACGATACTTGACGAACGGTCGTTCATCTACTACGATCCAGTTAATGAACGACCGTTAAGTACAGAAAAGGAGAACTCGACACGGACGCCACGCCGAACAATAAACGACGAGGAAAGGGCCCTTGCGTCTACAGTGGGTCCACGGCTTCAAGGTAGCATTCTCTGTAAGCCCGGCGGATGCGCTCCTGACCCTCGGTTTGGCTGCAGCTAGCCCCGATAAACATCGTTCGGGCTTGTGAGCCCGAACGACCATGTAGGAGTCGGGAAAGGGGTATTCGATGGAGCATTCAAAGACGCGGGGCTTGTGGGCGTACTTCGGCGTCGGGCTGCTCGTCGCGGCGCCGCTCGCCATCTACTATTTCTACCCGGTGCGGATGATCGCGCTGGGCTCCCTGCTCACGCTGCTCTTCGCGGTCGTCCTCGCCGCGCCGGTCGACTACCTCGCCCGCCGGGGGCTGGGACGCGGGTGGGGCCTCCTGGCGGTGGTCGTGGGGCTTTTTCTTGCCTTCCAGCCGGTGCAGGTTGCCGCGGGACCGCTCGTCTCCCAAGCTCGACGGCTGGCCGGGAACTTCCCGGCGCTCCTGGCCGAGGCCCAGGCCCTCGTCGAGGGCCTGCCGTTCGGGCTGGGGGGATTTCTGGGTCCGCTCCTCGAACCGGACCGGGTGACCGGGTTCTTGCAGGGCTCAGGCCTCTCGGCGGCGACGGTCCTCGGCTGGAGCTCGTCCGCGGCCAATGTGCTCTCCTTGGGGATCGTGGTCGTCCTGACGGGCGCCTTCGCCGTCCTGTACCCCGCGCCGTTGGTGGGCGGCTTCGTCGCCCTGTTCCCGGCGGGTGGGCGTCAGCGGGTCCGGGAGATCCTGGAGGAGATGTACAAGACCGTCCAGAAGTGGTTCGTCGGGCAGTTGGCGGACATGGCGATCGTGGGGGTCCTCTCCGCGGGCGTGCTCTGGATCATAGGCGTGCCGTTCTGGGTGCTGCTGGGTGTCCTCGCCGGTATATTGGGCTTCGTCCCTTACGTGGGCTTCGCGGTCTCGCTGGTCCCCCCGGTCCCCCCGGTGCTCCTGGCTCTGGCCGAGGCCCCCATATCGGCGTTGTGGGTGGTCGTGGCCTACGTTCTTATACAGCAGGTGGAGATCAACCTGATCTACCCCCTCCTGATGAGCCGCGCGGTCTCGCTGCACCCGGCTGTCGTGATCTTCGCCATCTTCGTCTCGGGACTCATATTCGGGCTCGTGGGGCTCGTGCTCGCCATCCCGCTTGCGGCGGCCTTGCACGTCCTCGTGCTCCGGCTGTGGGTGGAGAAGATGGACCGGGCTGGCGTGGACCCCGGCCTACCACCCAAGCCTGAGCGGGCCCACGAACGCAGACCCGGGCTCCTGCGCCGCACCCTGGGCCCCGCCCTGGGCGCTGCCTTCAGGCGCCGGTGAGGGCTCGCCGGAGGTGGAGCGCGCCGCCACGGGGTCCGGGGCACCGGACCGGAAGCCGCAGATCGAGAGGAGAGGCGGAGCCTAACACGGTCTTCGGCGCTCTCCTACCACGCGTAGCGGATACCGTTCGGTGCATATCGTCGTGGTCTCTGCAGACGCGGGTACCGAGGTAACGCAAGACGAAGCCCCGGAGGTTGTGTGAGACCGATGGTTGACGCACCTTGACGCGGATCTCTTTCGCGTTGCCCGTGGCTGCCGGGAAGGAAGAGGGTTGGCGGCGCGTCCTGCAGGAGCTGGAGGGTTCGCGTTTCGGGGACGCCGAACGCGCGGGGTGGCGCCTCGGGATCTACGCGGTGTGGGTCTGGTTGCAGCGGACCCGCGGCGGCGAACTGGCCGAGGTCCACGTGGAGGCGGAAGATCCCGCCCGGGCGGCGGACGATGACGGATCGGGAGGTGGTCATGTCCCCGAGATGGCACCGGGCCGCTACCAGTACCCATCGTGCCGAAACTCCTCGCCCACATCGGATCCGCCGTCTCTACCGCTGTATCGTCCAACGATCCTACGGTCGCCACGGTGTTGCCCCTCGTGCGAGATCCTCGTACAAGTGTTCGAGCGGTCAACGGTCGTCCGTTCTCTGGTATCGAGGCCGCGGGGGTACGGATGCCGCCGACGGAGCGGGTTCTGGCGGCCTCGTCTCACCGCCCCTTTCTTGCCGCTCTCGCGCAGGGCCGAGCCCGTCCCCGACGTCCGGAGCGCGCGGACCGGCTGAAACGGTCGGGAACCCGCCATGAAACCCGGGTTCGGCGCGCCGGTCGTCTACGC
>CAXTDD010000532.1:0-2884 GCA_964242955.1 uncultured Rubrobacteraceae bacterium
GGACCGTGGCGAGCGTGGCGAGGACGAAGACGGCGAGGAAGTGGGGGAAGACGCCGATGCCCTCGGCGGCGACCACGCCGCCGAGGACGGAGCCGGTGAGGGCTCCGAAGCTGAACGCGGCGTGGAAGGAGGACATGATCCTACGCCCGTACCGCTCCTCGACCGCGACCGCGTGCGCGTTCATGGAGACGTCGAGCGCGCCGTTGCCCACGCCGACGAGCACGAGCGCCGCGATGAGGAGCGGCAGGTTGGGCGCCAGGGCCAGAGGTATTAGAGACGCGGCGAGCAGGACCGCCGTCGCCCCGACCACGGGCCTGCTGCCGAACCTGGAGATGAGCGCCCCCGCGACCGTCATAGCCGCCAGTGCCCCGACGGCGGTCCCGAGCAGCGCGACACCTAGCAGCCCCTCCCCGAGCCCCAGTTTCGCCTGCACCGCCGGTATCCGCACGAACCACCCACCGAGGGCGAACCCGTTGATGAAGAATACGGCGATCACCGCCGCCCGGGCCGACCGGAGGGCCGCATCCGGCGTCGTCATCGGGTCACAGGACCCGCCGTCCCGCCGGGGGATCTCAGAACTCTATCTCCTGTCCGACGCCCCGCTCGACGGCGCGGTCGTAGACGACGTGGGCGGCGGCCATGTCTTCGAGGGCGAGGCCCTGGCTGGCGAAGAGGGTTATGTCCTCGGGGCTTTTGCGGCCCGGAACGTGGCCCGCGATGACCTGGCCGAGCTCGTAGACGGCCTCGGGGAGGATCGCTCCAGTTTCGAGGGATGGCATGAGGTCCCCGGCTTCGAGGCCGAGCTCCTCGCGGGCATCGGCGCAGACGAACGAGGCGCGCTTGACGACCTCGCGGTCGATCTCGGTCTTGAACAGGAAGTTGGACCCGGCCGCGTTGACGTGCGCCCCCGGCCTGAGCCACTCGCCGTGCAGCACGGGCCCGCTCGATGAGGTCACGGTCACGACGATGTCCTGGGCCGCCGGCTCCTCGGCCGCGTGGGTGGTCTCTACCTCCATGCCGAGTTTCTCGCCCATCTTCTCCGCGAACCTCTTGCGCGTATCCTCCTTCCGGGTGTGGACGATGACGCGATCCAGCCTCCTGACGGCGGCGATGGCCTCCAGCTGGCTCTCGGCCTGCCAGCCGGCGCCGTAGATGCCCAGAGTGTTCGCGTCCTCGCGGGCGAGGTGTTTGGTGGCGACGCCGCTGGCCGCACCCGTGCGCATCTGGCCCATGCGGTCGGACTGGAGGATGGAGAGGAGCCCGCCGGTCTCCGAGTCGAAGAGCATGGTGTAGAAGCGGGCGCCGCCCCTGGCGATGGTGTAGGCCTTGAGGCCGAGGGCGCCCATTTCGGGGGCCCCGGCGAACATGACGTTCAGGCCGCTCTTTGGGAGGGCGACCCGGCGGCGGGCGCGGTTGGTGGCCCTGCCCTCGGCCTGCTGGCGCAGGACGGCCTCGACGGCGTCGAGCGTGGCCGGCATGTCGAGGAGTTCTTCGACCTGGGCTTCCGTGAGGAGCAGGGTCACGAGTTCGTCCCCCTGTTCGTCCGGGGAGTATCGGCTAGAATTCCGTGACTCATGCGGGTTCTCGTCATAGACAACTACGACTCCTTTACGTACAACCTCGTCCAGTACCTCGGGGAGCTCGGGGCCGAGGTCCTCGTGCGGCGCAACGACGAGGTGACGCCGGAGGACGTGGCCGGGCTCCGCCCGGACAGGATAGTCGTCTCGCCGGGCCCGTGCACGCCCAACGAGGCCGGGGTCTCCGTGGAGTTGATCGAGAAGTCTGCCGACGACGTGCCGCTCTTAGGCGTCTGCCTCGGTCACCAGTCCATCGGGCAGGCCTTCGGAGCGAAGATCGTCCGCGGCGAGCCCGTCCACGGGAAGACCGCCAGGATCCACCACGACGGCGCGGGCGTCTACGCCGGCGTGGACCAGGACTTCGAGGCGACGCGTTACCACTCGCTCGTCATAGATCCGGGGTCGATGCCCGAATGCCTCGTCGTGACGAGCCGCACCGAGGACGGCACGATCATGGGCGTCCGCCACCGCGAGAGGCCCGTGGAGGGCGTCCAGTTCCACCCCGAGAGCGTCCTGACCCGCCACGGCCACGACCTCCTCAAGAACTTCCTGGGCTCCTGACGGTGCTCCGCGAGTCGCTGCGCAAGGCCGCCGAGGGCCAGCCCCTGACCGAGGGCGAGGCCGAGAGGGCGCTCGAAGCCATCATGGAGGGCACCGTGGACCCGGCCGCGACGGCGGCGCTGTTGACCGCGCTCCGGGTGAAAGGCGAGGCTGTGCCCGAGATCGTGGGCTTCGCCCGCGCCATGCGCCGCTTCGCCGCATCGGTCGAGGCCCCGCCGGACGTGGTGGATACGTGCGGCACCGGGGGCGACGCCAAGGGGACCATCAACGTCTCGACGGCCGCCGCGTTCGTGGCGCGCGGGGCCGGCGTCGTCATCGCCAAGCACGGCAACCGGGCCGCCACCAGCCGGGCCGGGAGCGCCGACGTACTGGAGGCTCTGGGAGCCGAGATCGAGCTGGAACCAGAGCAGGTCTCCCGCTGCATCGAGGAGGCCGGCATCGGCTTCATGTTCGCCCGCACCCACCACCCGGCCATGCGCTTCGTGGCCCCCGTGCGCGCCGAGCTGCCGTTCCGCACCATCTTCAACCTGCTCGGCCCCCTGACGAACCCCGCCGGATCCAAACGCCAGCTCGTCGGCGTCTTCGGCGGGGCTTACGTGCGGCCCGTGGCGGAGGCCTTGCGCGACCTCGGGGCTGAGCGGGCGCTCGTCGTGCACGGGACGGACGGGATGGAGGAGATCACGACGAGCGGCACCCCCTTGGTCGCCGAGGTCTCGGACGGGAACCGGAATGAGTACGAGATATCC
>CAXTDD010000533.1:0-2883 GCA_964242955.1 uncultured Rubrobacteraceae bacterium
GGGACCCGACGGGGACTGGCACCGGCGGTCCCGGGTACCAGATCCCGGACGAGTTTCACCCGGAGCTGCGCCACGACAAACCCGGCGTCCTCTCGATGGCGAACGCCGGCCCGAACACGGGCGGCTCGCAGTTCTTTATCACGCACATCGAGACGCCGTGGCTGGACGATAGGCACGCGGTCTTCGGCGAGGTCGTCGATGGCATGGACGCGGTGAACGCCATCCCGGAGCGCGACCCGCAGCGCGCCCGCGAGCCGGGCGAGACCGTCGAGCGCGTCGAGATCGAAGAGGTCCCGAAAGGGTAAGGCGGTCCGCTTCGCGAACCGCGCCGTCAGCTTTCAGCTTTCAGCTTTTTGGTTTTGTTGATGGGACCTTCAGGAGGTTCGACCGCTTTAGGGGTGTCCTCCGCGGGTGTGGATTTACAGCCCGCTGGCGGGGGTACCACTACCCTCGCCGGGGAAACCGATTCGTACGAGGGGAGAGCGCATGTCCAAAGAAGTGGCCGACAGGTTCGTCGAGGCTTTGTGGAAGCTCGAAGAGGACAGGGACGTCGAGGCCCTGGTTGAGATCCACACCGAGGACTGCGACATCGGCAACGTCGCGGTGCCGAGGACTTTCTCGGGCCACGACGGCCTGCGCGAGTTCTGGACCAGCTACCGCGACACCTTCGGCGACATGAAGAGCGAGTTCCGCAACGTCTTCGCCGACGACGCGGGCCACGCGGCGCTCGAATGGAACACCAAAGGCGACGCCAACGGCAAGGACGTCTCCTACGACGGCGTCAGCCTCCTGGAGATAGAGGACGGCAAGGTGAGCCGCTTCCGCGCGTACTTCGACCCCCGCACCGTAACGGACCAGGTGGTCCGTTAAGCACGCTACGGCTTCGCCTACGCTTGTCAGCCCGCTGCGCCCTAAGGGCTCCGCTCTCAGCACGCCTCGGGCCTCTCGGCCCTCGCTTTCAGCACGCTTCGGCTTCGCCTCGCTCTCAGCTTTAGGCCGTCAGGGCCCGGCCCGGCCGCGCCGGAGGGACCGCTTCCGTCGGCATCGTTCCGAGCAGCGGTTCGTCTACGCTCCAGGCGGCGCCCCCCACCAGGAAGCTGAAAGCCCGCGAAGCGGGCGTGCTGAAAGCGACCGGAGGGAGCGTGCTGAAAGTGGAGGCGAAGCCGGAACGTGCTGACAAGCGGAGGCCGTCAGGCCGAAGCGTGCTAACCGGGCCCTCCGGCCCGGTTTGGGGGCCAGAAGCGGACGAGGGCTTCGCCGATGAGGTCTCTTTTTGGGACGGGGCCGAAGAAGCGGGAGTCTACCGAGCGCGTGCGGTTGTCGCCCATCATGAAGTAGTGGTTCTTGGGGACGGTTACGGGGCCGAAGGAGCAGGTCATCGGGTAACCGGGCTTGCAGGGGTCGTTCTTTACGTAGGGCTCTTCTAGGGGTTCGCCGTTGATGGAGAGCTTTCCGTCGCGCAGTTCCAGCTCTTCTCCGGGCAGGCCGATCACGCGTTTCACGAGGGGGTCTTCCCCGCCTTGCTGGTCCTCGAAGAGGGCTATGTCACCGCGCTTGGGGTCTTGCAGGTCGTAGGCGAGCTTGTTTATGAGGAGCCGGTCGTTGGCGCAACCCTCGCAGCCGTGCAGGGTGGGCTCCATGCCCCCGGAGCCGACGTAGAAGGGCGCGGCGATCACGGGCCGGACGAAGCCGAAGACGAGCGCGAACGAGATGAGGAGGATGAGCGGGATCTCCAGTAGGGTTCTGGCTGTGGCCCTCCGCCGGGCGGTCCGGGTCTCCCGGTCTTCGCTCAAATCAGAGCGGCCCGATCCTGTCCAGCGGCCAGAAGCGCAGGAAGGCCTCGCCCTCTATGTTCTTCTTGGGCAGGGGACCCCACACCCTGGAGTCCTGGGAGTTGGCCCGGTTGTCGCCCATCATGAAGACGTGGCCTTTGGGTACGGTGGTCGCGGCGAAGAAGCTCCTGTCGGGGAGGTTCTTGTTCGTGAAGGGCTCCTTCTGCGGCTCCCCGTTCACCAGGAGGCGGCCGTTGCGGACCGCCACCTTGTCGCCGGCGACGGCCACGACGCGTTTGATGAGGTCCGTGTCAGGGTCGTCCACGCTCTGGAAGACGACGATCTCGCCCGGTTTGGGTTCGGTGAAGCGGTAGATGAACTTGTTGACCAGGACGCGGTCGTTGATCTGGAGCGTAGGTATCATGCTTCCGGAGGGGATCCAGAACGCCTCCACCACGAAGGGCCGCACGAAGCCGAAGACGAGCGCGAAGGAGACGACGAGTATAACCAGGTACTCGAGGACGCCGCCGCCCTTCTTCTTGCGGGCCGGGCGCTCCTCTTCCGAGGTCCGGAAGTGGTGGTCTTCGTAGTACGGCTTCTCGGACATGAGGCCTAAGAATAACCCACGGCGCGGCATACCGTCGGAAAAACCCGCCGCCCCTAGAAAAGACCCAAAGCTTCGGCGAAGAGGCGCAGCGCCACGATCACCATAAAGACCGCGAACCCGACCCGCAGCTTGCCCTCCGGCAGCCAGTCCCGAAAACGCACGCCCAAAGGGGCGCCCACCATCGACCCGATTATCAGGGGGGGCAGGCTCAGGAGCTGCTCCGGGTCCCTGAAACCCGTGGCGATGTAGCCGACGGCCCCGACGATGCCGGTGAACATCACGACCGCGAGGCTCGTCGAGACGGCCCGCTTCGTCCCGAGCCCCATCCCCAGCACCATCAGAGGGACCATCACGACCCCCCCCCCCCACCCCCCCCCCCCCCCCCGGGGGCGCCCCGGCCGGTGATTTTCTGCCGGGACCGGCAGGGCGAGGTGCGCGCGCTCCTGAACACCTGCCGCCACCGCGGCGCCACCGTGTGCCGCGAGCGCGAGGGCACCGCCCGCC
>CAXTDD010000534.1:0-2880 GCA_964242955.1 uncultured Rubrobacteraceae bacterium
AAAAGCGGGCGTAGAGGACGGTGTACTCCTCGCCGGTGGCCGCGTTCTCCTGGGCGCCGATGCCCTCGAAGGCCTGGGCTATGCCGAGGGCGTCCATCTCGGGGGTGCCCTTGAAGAGCATGTGCTCCATAAGGTGGCTGATGCCCGCCACCTCGTCTCGTTCGTCGCGGGAGCCGGCCCGGATCCAGACGCCCAAAGAGACGCTGGTGGCCTCGGACAAGGGCTCCGAGAAGACCCTCAAGCCCCCCGGAAGCTCCCGCCGCCTGACGTTGTTGTCGGCCACTAGTCCTCCAGCTTCTCTAGCGAGATGCGGTTCTGCTTGTCGATCTCCAGGACCCGCACCTTGACCTGATCACCCTCCGTAACGACGTCCTCGACCCGCTCGACCCGCGTCTTGCCGGGCGCCAGCCTGGAGATGTGCACCAGCCCGTCGCGCCCCGGCGTCAACTCGACGAAGGCGCCGAAGTTGGTGGTCTTAACGACCTTGCCGTTGTAGATGTCGCCGGCCTCGACGTCCTTCATCATGCCCTTGATCGCGCCCGCGGCCTCCTTGGCGACCGCGCCGTCGCCGGCCACGTGGACCATGCCGTCGTCCTCGACGGAGATGTTGACGCCGAACTGGTCCTGCAGGGCGTTGATGGTCTTACCACCCGGGCCAATGAGCATCCCGATCTTCTCCTTCGGGATGCGCAGCACCTCGACCCGTGGGGCGAACTCGGAAACCTCCGGACGCGGCTCGGCGATGGCCCCGCGCAGGACCTCGAGTATCTGCAGGCGGCCTTCCTTGGCCTGGCCGAGCGCCTCCTGCAAGAGCTGGGCGGACACACCCGTGATCTTCATGTCCATCTGGAGCGCCGTGATGCCGTCCCTGGTGCCCGCGACCTTGAAGTCCATGTCGCCCATGTGGTCCTCGAGCCCCTGGATGTCCGACATGATGACGTAGTCGTCACCCTCCTTGACCAGGCCCATCGCGACACCGGCCACGGGGGCCTTTATCGGCACGCCGCCGTCCATCAGGGCCAGCGTCGAGCCGCACACGCTCGCCATCGAGGACGAGCCGTTGGACTCGAGCACCTCGGAGATGATGCGCAGGGCGTAGGGGAACTCTTCCTCGGACGGGACGACCGGGACCAGGGCGCGCTCGGCGAGGGCGCCGTGCCCGATCTCACGCCGCCTGGGGGCGCCGACGCGGCCGGTCTCACCCGTGGAGTACGGCGGGAAGTTGTAGTGGTGCATGTACCGTTTACCCGTTTGAGGCTCGATGGTGTCGAGCCTCTGGGCGAGGCCGAGGTCGGCCAGCGCCAGCGAGCTCAAGACCTGCGTCTCGCCGCGGGTAAAGAGCCCCGTGCCGTGGACGCGCGGCAGCACCGAAACCTCGGCGGTCGTCGGCCGGATCTCGTCGAACGCCCTGAGGTCGGTCCGCTTGCGGTCCCTCAGGTAAAGCTCCCGGAACGCCTCCTTCTCCAGCGCGTAGAGCGCGTCCGTGATAAAGGAAACCTCTTCCTCCTCACGGCCCTCGACGAGCTCGGCGCGCAACTCCGCGAGCCCCTCGCGCCTCGCGCGACGGTCGGTCTGGACCATCGCGTCCTTGGTGCGGCCCAGGTACTTCTCGCGCAGGTCGGCGAGGAACGGGTTGGTCTCGGGCTCCGGGATCTCCTGCTTGGGCTTGCCGTGCTCGGCGGCCCAGGCCTCGATGGCCCGCGCCTGCGCCATCACGGTCTCCTGGGCGAGCTGCAGGGCCTCGACCATGACGTCCTCGGGGACCTCGTTGCCGCCGGCCTCGACCATCGTGATGGCCTCTTTGGTGCCGGCGACGACGAGGTCGAGGTCGCTCTCGGCGATCTGATCGTACGTCGGGTTCAGGATAAAGTCCCCGTCCAGCGACCGGCCGACGCGCACGGCGCCGATCGGGCCGTCGAACGGCAGGTCGGACAGGGCGAGCGCCGCGGAGGCGCCGACCATGCTCACGGTGTCGTAGGGGGTATCCTGGTCGGCCACCAGCACGGTGCCGATGACCTGGATCTCGTAGTGGTAGTTCTTCGGAAAGAGCGGCCTGATGGGCCTGTCGGTGAGCCTCGAGGTGAGGATGGCCCTATCGGAGGGCCTGCCCTCGCGCTTGAGGAAGCCGCCGGGGATCTTGCCCGCCGCGGTCATCCGCTCTTCTATGTCCACGCTCAGGGGCAGAAACGTGGCCCCGGGACGCGGGTTGGACGAGCGGGTCGCGGTCGAAAGCAGGACCGTATCGCCGAGTTGGACGGTCACCGAACCGCCGGCCTGCTTGGCGAGCTTGCCGGTTTCGAGCACGACGGAACGCCCGCCTACTGGTATCTCTAAACGCATGTCTGTTCTCCTCTTGTTTCTGGTGGGGTTGCCCGGGCCTACCGGCGCAGGCCGAGCGTCGCGATAAGCGAGCGGTAGCGCTCGACGTCCTTCTTCTGAAGGTACTTGAGCAGCCGCCGCCGCCGGCCCACCAGCTTCAGCAGTCCCCGGCGGGAATGGAAATCGTGCTTGTGCGTGCGCAAATGGTCCGTCAGGTGCGAGATGCGCTTGGTGAGCACCGCCACCTGTACCTCGGACGACCCGGTGTCGTCCTCGTGCGTCCGGTGCTCCTGGATGATCTCTTGTTTGCCTTCTACCACAGCCAACTTCTTCTTCCTTCTCCTCTTTGTTTTCTCGACGCTATGATTTCACTCTATTCAGTCCATTATGCTACCACACGTATCTAATGCCATCTCCGGAGGATCAGGCAGCCCCACCCAACACCCGCCGGGCCTCCTCCACGTCTCTCCCGATCTGCTCCTTGAGCTCCTCCACGCCCGAGAATTTCCTCTCACCGCGTATCCTCCCCAGGAACCCCACCCGCACGACGCGCCCGTAGAG
>CAXTDD010000535.1:0-2863 GCA_964242955.1 uncultured Rubrobacteraceae bacterium
ATGGTACTGCAAGGGAGACTTTGTGGGAGAGTAGGTCGTCGCCCATTTTTTATGCTCCGGCTTTGCCGTCGCAGCACGCCGCCCTGCGGGCGGCTTTCAGCACGCTCCAGCCTACGGCTTCCGCTTTCAGCACGTTCCGGCTTCGCCTCCACTTTCAGCACGCGGCCCTGCGGGCCGCTTTCAGCTTCTTGGGGGGTGGTGCGGGTGGTTGGGTATTGGGGGTTGGAGAGTTGTATAGAGAGGGAGGGTCTTCGTGGCTAATGTGGAGTTCGATGAGACGTTTGTGGCGCAGCAGAGGGAGCGGTTGCTGGAGTTGCGGGAGGAGTTGTTGCGGATACAGCGCGGTATGGAGGGGGACCAGCGGAACCGGGGCGAGGAGCAGGGGGATACGCAGCTCGACTCCGGGGACCAGAGCGGGGACATCTTTGACCGCGAGATGGACGCGACCATCGGGCAGCAGGCCGGGCAGCGTCTCGGGGACGTGGAGCGGGCGCTGGAGAAGATCGAGGAGGGCACTTACGGCCTCTCCGACGAAAGCGGGAACCCGATACCGAAGGGCCGGTTGGAGGCGGTACCCGAGGCGCTTCGGACGGTGGACGAGCAGCAGAGCTTCGAGCGGGAGCGGCGACCGCCCGTATAGCCTCGCAGAGATATAATCTGCGCATGAACAGATTCCCCACCGAAGACGGAACAACTAGAGATCAATTGCCAGGCCCGGAGCAAGACGGAAGGCGGCATTCTACGTCTTCGGGGTCGGAAGAGGCGAACGGTTCCGTACAGCGCTGGTCACCGGGCCGGTCTCGCGACGGAAGCCTCTCCGGGTCGCACCACCGTCCGGCCGAGGCGTCGGAGGTGTCGGGCGGCCCAATCTTCCGCAGCGACGTGGAGGGCCGCGCCCCCCGGCCCCACTACGAGCCGGCCAGGCCCGAAGGTGGGTTGTGGGCCCTGATCAAGAAGCTTTTGGCCCCGCTTGCGGCGATCGGTCTTCTGCTCGCCAAGTTCAAGTGGCTGGCATTACTGGCGCTAAAGGCGAAGTTCCTCGGGACGGCGCTCACGATGGTCGTGAGCATCGGGGCCTACGCGCTCATCTTTCCCGTGTGGTTTGCGGTCGGATTCGTCGTCCTGATCTGGGTCCACGAAATGGGACACGTCCTGCAACTCAGGCGCGAAGGCCTACCGGCTTCGGCGCCGTGGTTCATACCGTTCCTCGGGGCGTTCGTGGCGATGAAAGCGTTGCCGAAAAACGCGCTGGCGGAGGCGCGGGTGGGACTCGCCGGGCCGATACTCGGGTCGCTCGGGGCGCTTGCGGCGTGGGGCGTCTTCGAGTCGACGGGGGCGCCGCTCTTTCTGGGCCTCGCCTACGTCGGCTTCTTCCTGAACCTCTTCAACCTCCTGCCGATGCTCCCGCTCGACGGCGGTCGGGCCGTGGGCGCGCTGTCGCCGGTGTTCTGGATCGTCGGGTTGGTGGGTATGGTGGCGCTTCTGTTCGTCAACCCCAACCCTATCCTGATCATCATCGCGTTGCTTGGCGGCACCGAGCTCTGGCGGCGCTGGCGCGCGCGCAACACGCCGGAGGCCCGTCAGTACCGCAAGATGGAGCCGTCCCAGCGGCTCGTCGTCGGGTTGGTCTACTTCGGCCTGATAGCGCTCCTGGCGTTGGGGATGGCTGCCACGTTCGTCCCCGACCCGCAGGCGCTGCAACAGTGAGGACCATCCTCTACACCGGCAAAGGCGGGGTCGGAAAGACCAGCGTCGCGGCGGCCACCGCGCTCAAGGCGGCCCGGGCCGGGAAGAAGGTGCTCGTGATGAGCACGGACCCCGCGCACTCGCTCTCCGATGCGTTTGATACACCCATCGGGCCGAACCCGAAATCCATGGCTACCGGCGTTTGGGCGCAGGAGATGGACCACACGTCCATGATCGAGGAGAACTGGGCGGAGATACAATCCTACGTCTCGACGGTCTTCGAGTGGCAGGGCGCCAACACCCTGGCCGCCGAAGAGCTGGCGATGCTGCCCGGGATGGACGAGCTCTTCGGGTTGCTCATGGTCAGACGGCACCACCAGGAAGACCTGTACGACGCGCTCATCGTGGATGCTGCCCCGACGGGGGAGACGCTCAAGCTTCTTAGTTTGCCGGATCAGATGAACTGGTACGTCGAGAAACTCTTGCCGATACAGCGCCGCGCCGCCAAACTGGTGCGACCCTTCGCCAACAGGACGAAGTCTCTGCCGCCATTGCCCGAGGACAGCGTGTTTGCCGCCGGGCAGCGTTTCTACGAGGCGATAGCCGGGGTCGAGGAGATCCTGACGGACCGCCGGGAGGCTTCGGTGCGCCTGGTCGTGAACGCGGAGAAGATGGTGGTCGCGGAGGCCCGCAGGGCTTACACGTATCTGAACCTCTACGATTACGGGGTGGACGCGGTGGTCGTGAACCGTCTGTTGCCGGACTCCGTTACGGACCCTTACTTCGCCCGCTGGCGGGAGGCGCAGGGACGTCACATGAAGAGCATCGAGGAGTCTTTCTCGCCGATCCCGATCCTTACCGCCCGCCTCTTCGACCGCGAGATGTTCGGCCTGGAGGCGCTGGAAGCGCTGGCCGACGACGTGTTCGAGGCCGCGGAGCCGCTGCCGATGCTCTTCCATGGCGCCGCGCACGACGTGGTGAAGAGGAACGGCGGGTACGAGGTGGTTTTCAACCTGCCGCTGGCGGAGAAAAAGGAGGTAGACCTCTCCAAACGAGGGGCCGAGCTCTTCGTAAGAGTAGGGAGCTACCGGCGCAACATCCTGCTCCCCGACACGCTGGCCCGGCTCTCCGCGGACGGGGCGAGCATCGAGGACGGACGACTGAAGGTGAGGCTCAC
>CAXTDD010000536.1:0-2841 GCA_964242955.1 uncultured Rubrobacteraceae bacterium
GTCACCACGGACGGGTCCGACGGGGCGGCGGCGGAGGCAGACGGCCGGGACCGGGCCGCCAGCCGCGCCGTGTCCTTGAAGGCCGTGATCTCCGAGGCGGGGGCGGATCTCACGCCCGGCGAGCAGGCCCTGCTCTCGGAGTTGCTCGACAGGATCGCCGACCCGGCCCGCTGAGTTCCTACCCGGTGAGCGCGGTTCAACGGACGCCGGAGGGCCACGCGTTCCATGCGGGATCGTGCGCAGGCAGATCGATGAGTACGAACTGATCCTGCACGACCGCTACTCATACTCCGGGTCCGGTACGGAAGACGAGCTCGGGGATCGCTCTCGCACCCGCGCGCGCCACGTCCACCCCGTGGAACTCTTCCACCTTGCGCTTCAACCACCTCTCGAAGTCCCCCTCAGATGCCGCCAGCATCGAGACCGCTCCGAGGGGGTCGTGCGCCTCCACATGGACCACGGCCAGTTCCCCGCGCCGGGTCCGCTGCAACCAGACCCGCACCGCGACGATCCCGAAGCGCGACCTCATCCGTTTGAAGTCCGCCGAGCGCGAGCCCGCGAGCTCCTGCAAGACGCGGCGCCACTCCTCCTCCTTGCCCGCCGCGATGGGCCCCACGAAACAGATCTCCGTCAAGCCCCCCGAACCAGTGCCTTCCTTCGGTCTCATGGATTCTCTTTCGTGCTCTGGTCGCCGCCGCGCGTGCAGTCGGCGCCGATTGTGTCGACCTCCAAGGTACGGTAGCCGGTCCGCGTGACGGGAACGTGGCAAAGACCGTGGCAGATCCCGAGCCCTCTCGGGGAAGGACGCCAACAGGCCGACGCGTTCCCCGAGATGGCTCCCGCCCCATACCGGCCATCCGGGAGGACGGAGCCCGTTCGGCCCCTCCGGTTCCCGACTATCTGCGCTCGGGACCGCTCTCTGAGGTTTCGCACCATACGAAGTTCGCTCTAAAGTCCCCACGAAGACATGCGCCGCCCCGACCGCGCGCGACTATCCCGAGCCTTCCCGCGCATGAGCTCCAAGCTACGGAGTGTGAGTAGCGGGCATGCAGGATCATACGCTAACTGGCTCATCCGCTAAGTTCGGTACAACGGAGCACCTGTTACCAGGAGGTGCCGCCGATGCGCCCATACGCCAGGGTCAGGATGCTCACCCGCGAGGAATACGAAGAGCTCGAGCGCATGGAGCGCCGCAGGAAGCTGGCCGCCAGCAAGGTGCAACGCGCCAGGATCATCCTCCTCTCCAACCGGGGCTACCTCATGAAGGAGATAGCCTCCCAACCCGGCTGCCACGAGAAGACAGCTTCGCGTCGGATAGGACGCTTCAACGAGCTCGGGATGGCCGGCTTGGAGGAGTACCCCCGCGGAGGCCGCCCTCGCGTCTATTCCCCGGAGGGGGTGGGCACGGTCATCCAGACGGCGCTCTCGTCTCCCACAAAGTTGGGGCTGCCCTTCGGCTCGTGGACATTGGACCGTCTGGTGGCCTACCTCAAAGAGCAGAAGGGCAGTTCGTCTTCCAGCCCAAGTACGCGGCCTACCTCAACCTCATCGAGCCCCGGTGGAAGACGCTCAAATCTCTCGCCCTCGGGGGACGCTTCTTCGAGACGTGGGATCAGATCGAGGAGGCGATCGCGCGAGCCGTCGACTACTGGAACGAGCGGCGCCACCCCTACGTGTGGGGTCGGCGCAGGCGGCACCGAGCTGCCCGAAGGCCCGGGGTGGGCGCGATGCCGACGATACCCTCGGCGGGAGGATGAACGCATGGAACTTGGCGGATGCGCCAGTTAGCGTATGATCCTGCGCGCCTGCTACTCGTACTCCGCTACACGCAGCAACACGTTCGCCTCGGCGTGCGCGCGGGCCCCTTGACGCGGATACATGGGGATCAGATACTTCCGTTTCCCTACGTTCTGTACCTGTAAAGGCTTAGGATGCGTACGACAGACAGGGACAAAAGCCGCCGGGAGAATATTGGAGCACGGCTCACCGACGGGGCAGAGGGTCCGCGGTGGTCCTACCGCTGTCGTCGGGCGCCGTTTGGCCCTCTTGCCCCTTACCGGGGCTCCTGGGCGGCAACCCGGATGAGGGGTACGGCGTTTGGAGTCACCGAGGGCGAAACGCGGGGGCTTCTGGCCGGCGCCGCGCGTCCCGGGTCGGGTTTGGGCCGAGACCGTTACCACGCGCTCGTGATGGGGCCCGGGTAGATGGGCCGTTTGGAGTTGGGGCTGCTCGGGCCCCCGCGGGTCATCGTCGACGGGCGGGAGGGCACGTTCCGTACCAGGAAGGCGCTGGCCCTGCTCGCCTACCTGGCCGCGGAGGGCGGCATGCATCGCCGCGACAAGCTCGCCGAGCTTTTGTGGCCCAGGAGCTCGGGCGGGCGCGGCAGGACCACGCTGCGCAGCACGCTGGCCCGCATCCGCCGCGAGCTAAGGGAAGTAGCCCCCGGTTCCGGGGACGGACCATTGAGGATCGAGCGCGACCTCCTCGGCGTCGGCGCCGGACCGGGGCTCGTGCTCGACCTCGACGTCTTGCGGGAGGCGTTTGCGGCGGCGCGGGCCTCGCGTCTCGGCGGGGAGAAGGAGGGCCTGGTCGCCACCCTCAGATCCGCCGACGCGGCCTACCGCGGGGAGTTCCTGGAGGGCTTCCGGTTCGAGGACGCCCCCGAGCTCGAACTCTGGGTGGAAGCGCAGCGGAATGTGTGGCGGTCGCGGGCCGGTGAAGTCCTGGGCCGTCTCGCCGAGTTGGAAGCCGAATCGGGGGAGCTGGCCGCCGCGGCCGGAACCGCCGAGAGGTGGGCGGCGCTCGACCCGACGGAGGAGGCCGCCCGCGTGGGGCTCATGC
>CAXTDD010000537.1:0-2833 GCA_964242955.1 uncultured Rubrobacteraceae bacterium
TCCAGCAAGAGCCCCGGCGCCGGCAAGATCATGGCCGACGCGGTCGGTGTGGTCGAGAGGTAAGGCAAGCACCGGCGGCGCCCCGGCCGCGGGCCGACACGCCCTGGGTTCGTAAGGTGGACGGCGTCGGCTTGCCTTTGTAGACTCGCTCTCGCCTGTGTTTTCCGGGCTCAACGCTTACACTACTGGGCGGCATCGGCGAGATAGAGGGACCTTTTGGCAACGTACACCTCCAGCGTAAAGAAGAGCACCGCGGGCGAATTCTTCGACGGGCTCGCGACGTTCTGGCGTCGGCGGTGGTTGCTCCGGTACTTTATCCAGCGTCAGGTTACGCGCAGCTACAAGAGGTCCTATCTGGGCGTCTCGTGGATAGTGTTGAGCCCTTTGATCTGGGTGTTCTTTCTCGCTCTCATCTTCTCCGATTTCGTTGGGATCAGGATCAGGGACGTGGCCGGGGACCCAAGCCTCAACTTCGGGCTGTACCTGTACTGCGGCCTGCTGCCGTTTCTGGCGTTCTCCGAGGCGATGAGCAAGGGCATGAACAGCATCAGGAGCAGCTCGGGGCTGGTGCAGAAGGTGATCTTCCCTCTGGAACTGCTGCCTTTCACCAGCGCCATCGCGTCCATGATAGACAAGTTCTTCGGGGCCGGGGCGCTGCTCATAGCGGTGATGCTCTTCGGCCGGAGCCTGTCCTGGACGGTGCTGCTCTTGCCGTTCGTGATCCTGCTGCAGGTAATCTTTATCCTGGGGCTGACCTATATCATGGCCGTCCTCGGCACGTATTTGCCGGACCTCGGCGAGATCATGCGTCCCGTGATCCGGGGGATGTTCTTCCTGACGCCCATCATCTGGACGCCGGACAGGCTGCCCGAGAGGATCCGCTGGGTCGTGGACTACAACCCGCTGGCCTACCTGGTAAACGCCTACAGGGAGATAGTGCTCTTCGGCAACCTGCCGGGCGGCCTCTCGACCCTGTACTTCACCCTGTTCTCCGTGGCCCTCTTTATCTTCGGGTTCGCGCTGTTCGTGCGGTTCAAGTGGGGGTTCGCCGACCAGCTATGACCCCCGTCGTCTCGCTAAAAGGGATAGGCAAGCGGTACAGGATCTCCTCCAGCCGCTCCTCCTGGTTCACGGACCTCCTCAAGCCCGGCAAGGCCTCCAGCACCCACGAGTTCTGGGCCGTCGAGGACGTGAATTTGGAGGTCGAGCCCGGCGCCACCCTGGGCATTTTGGGCCGCAACGGGGCCGGCAAGAGCACGCTGCTCAGGATCATCTCCGGCGTCTCCAGGCCCACCACGGGCGAGGTCAAGGTTGACGGCCGGCTGGCGGCCATCTTCTCGACGGGCGCCGGTTTCAACCCCGAGTTCACGGGCCGCGACAACGTTATGCTGAACGGCCTGATCCTGGGCATAGACCGCGACGAGATGCTGGCCCGCTTCGACGACATCGCCGCCTTCGCGGACATCGGCGAGTTCATGGACCAGCCGATAAAGACGTACTCTTCCGGCATGCGCTCCCGCCTGGGCTTCGCCGTGGCCGTTAACGTGGAGGCGGACGTCCTGGTCCTGGACGAGGCCCTCTCGGCGGGCGACGCCGCCTTCAAGAAGAAGGCCCTCCAGCGCATGTACGACCTGCGCGACTCGGGCACGACGGTCCTCTTCGTCTCCCACAGCCTCGGCATGGTCAAGAGGTTCTGCACGGAGGCCGCCCTGCTCCACAAGGGCCGCGTGGTGACCACGGGGGAGCCTGGCGAGGTCGTCGACCGCTACCGCGAGCTCCTGGAGAGCTCCGAGAGCGGCAAGAAGACCAAAGACGGCGAGCGCGAACGACAACTGGACTACGCCATCGAGCACGAGGACGAGGAGGACACCCCGTTCAAGGACGGGACGCGCGCGAACGGCGCCCCGGCAAACGGCACCCCGACGAACGTCGTCCGAACCCGGGAGGGGGCGGGTGGCCCGGCACCAACCGGGGAGGCGCTGGTGCTCGGCGCGGAGCTCTTCGACTGGAACGGGCACCCGGTCCGCGAGGTCGCCTCGGGCTCGGGCGTCACGGCCAGGGTACACGTCCAGTACCTTAAAGAAGAGGAGAACAGCAGCGTGTCTCTCTCCCTGCGCGACGGCGCCGGCCTGGCGGTGTACGCGACCAGCACGGCGGACGAGGGGACCCCGCTCGGGCCCCGGTCGAGAGGAGGGCGGGCCTCGGTAGACTTCGCCTTCGCGGTGCCGCTGAGGCCCGGCCGGTACACCGTGGACGCCGCCGTCACCTCGCCCAGGGGGGTCAATACCTGCCTGAGCCGGGCCCGGGCCGTCGCCACCCTGGAGGTCACCCCGCCCGGGGACGGACGCCGGGTGCGGGGCCTCGTGGACCTGCCCACGGAGGTCAGGATCCTCGACCCCGCCGAACGCCGACACCCAGCCTGAACCCCGTGGCCCCCCGCGTCACGGTCGTCATCCCCAACTGGAACACCAGGGAGTACCTCGCACCGTGCCTGGAGTCCCTGCGCCGCCAGGCGTTCCGGGACTTCGAGACGGTCGTGGTGGACAGCGCCTCCATCGACGGCTCGGTCGCGTTCGTCAGCAAGAACTTCCCCGAAGTCCGGACCGTGGCTTCTCCGGCGCGGTGAACGCCGGGATAGGGGCATCGGGCGCCGAGTTCGTGGCGCTCCTGAACAACGACACGGAGCAAGACCCGGGTTGGCTCGCGGCGCTCGTGCGGGCGGCGGAGCGACGTCCGGAGGCAAGCCTCTTCGCGAGCAAACTCGTGGACTTCGGGGAGAGGCGCCGGCTCGACGGCGCGGGGGACGCGCTCCGGCGGAGCGGGCTGCCGTACC
>CAXTDD010000538.1:0-2832 GCA_964242955.1 uncultured Rubrobacteraceae bacterium
TCGCGGACCTCGGGCAGCGCGTCGAGGGTCGCCACCGCCCCGTCGACCTGCCGGCCGCCGTGGTTGGACACCACGATCCCCCGTATCCCCCGCTCCCGCGCCTCGCGGGCGTCGTCGGGATGGACGATCCCCTTGACGAGCACCGGAAGCTTCGTCCCGTCGCGGATCTCCTCGATGTCCCGCCACGAGAGAGCGGGGTTGCCGAAGATTCCCAGGAACGTTGCTACGGCCGCGCGGGGATCCTCCTCCGGGGGCTTCTCCAGCATCGCCCGGAACGCCGGGTCCGAGAGGTAGTTGACGATCCCCTCGCCCTTGACGAACGGCAGGTAGGCGTTCTTGAGGTCCCGCTCGCGGAAGCCCAGGATCGTGGTGTCGAGCGTCACGACCACCGCAGAGTAGTCGGCCGCCTCCGCGCGCTTCACGAGGCTCGCGTTGAGCTCCTGGCTCGTGCTCGGGTAGAGCTGGAAGATGCGCCGCGCCCCGGGCGCCCCGGCGGCGACCTTCTCCAGGGAGTACGAGGAGACGGAGCTCAGCATGAAGGGCACGCCCGTCACCTCCGCGGCCCGGGCCACGGCGAGCTCGGCCTCCTGGTGGGCCAGCTCGAGGACGCCCACGGGGGCGAGCATGAAGGGCGCCGCGGACGGGACCCCGAGCACCTCGACCGCGAGATCCCGGTCGGAGACGTCGCGGAGCATCCGGGGCCGCAGCCGCCAGTCGTAGAAGGCCTCGCGGTTCGCCCGCATCGTGTCCTCCGCGCCCGCCCCGCCCGCGATGTAGCCGAAGGGACCGTCCGCGAGCGTCTCCCGGGCGCGCTCCTCCCACTCCTCGTAGGCGAAGGGGAACTCCGGGTTACCATCACCGCCGTAGACCTCGGCCTGGAGATCCTGCCCGTAGCGGGACATTACGCGAAGGCCGGGATGCCGGTGATGTCGCGGCCAACGATGAGCGACTGGATGATGTCGGTCCCGTCGTAGGTGTAGACGATCTCCATGTCCATCATGTGCCGCGCCACGTGGTACTCCAGAAGCACCCCGTTGCCGCCCATCACGTCCCTCGCGTCGGCGCAGACCTGACGGGCCTTCCTGGCGTTGTTCATCTTGGCGAGCGAGGCCATGCCGGTCGTCATCTTTCCCTGCTCCTGCAGCCGGCAGAGGCGGTGCGCCATAAGCTGCATGTTGGTGATCTCCGCGAGCATGTCGGCGAGCTTCTTCTGGATGAGCTGAAAACTGGCGATCGGCTTGCCGAACTGCTCCCGCCTCTTGGCGTAGGTGAGCGCCGCCTCGTAGGCAGCTACCGCGTGCCCGACGGCCTCGTAGGCCACGCCGCTGCGGGCCGCCATGAGGACCCCGGAGGCGCCCTTGAACGAGTTGGCGTGCTCCAGCTTGTTCTCGGCCGGAACCCGAACGTCTTCAAGCGTTATGGCCGCCTGCCAGACGGCTCGCTTGCCCACCTTGCCGGGGATCACCTCCGCCGTGTAGCCGGGGTGGTGCTCGCCGTTCTCGTCCTTCTCGAGCACGAAGCCCTTGACCTGGCCATCGGCCTCGTCCCGCGCCCAGATGATGACGACGTCGGCGAAGGTGGCGTTGCCGATCCAACGCTTCTCGCCGTTTATGACCCACGCGTCCCCGTCCGGGCTTCGCCTGGCCGCGGTCTCCAGCATGATGGAATCGGAGCCGTGGTTCGGTTCCGTGAGACCCCAGGCGCCGATCTTCTCCAGTCGCGCCATCGCCGGCAGCCAGCGCTCTCTCTGCTCCTCGCTGCCCAGCGCGTGAATGGTCCCCATCGCGAGGCCCGAGTGGACGCCGAAGAAGGTGTTGAGGCTCCCGTCGCCGCGCGCCATCTCCATCAAGACCAGCACCGAAGCCATGAGGCTCATCCCCGGACAGCCGTAGCCCCGGATCGTCGTCCCCACGATGCCCACCTCGGCGAGCTTCGGGACCAGCTCGAAGGGGAACTCGGCCCTCTCCCAGTACCCGTTCGCGACCGGGATGACCTCGGCGTCGGCGAAGGCCCTGACGCGGTCCCGGATCTCGCGTTCCTCGTCGGTCAGCAGCTCCTCCAGCAGATAGTAATCGGTGCCCAAAGAGCGACTGACGTCGGTCAACGACGGCTGCATAAGACCCTCCTTCTTGATACTCCGATTGCCCTCTTGCGTCCCAAATCTTCTAACGCGGTCCCCCACCGCCCACGCGATACCGGGCACAACTTCAGAGACGATCGATCTCCTCCAGCCGGGAATCGGTTGGAGATCTGAGCCCCTCCGAACCACCCGATACCTGTACGGATGAACCCGATTTACGCACCCTACCTGCCCGAAACTAGGAGCCCTGCCCCCAAACAAAGCGAAGTGTAGAGCAAGAAACACGAGAGCACAACGCCGCTTTGATTTTTATCGACGTTCGTTGACGGCACACGAAGCGCGGATGTGGTCCCGTGTGGACAACGGCACGTTGGGAGATCGAGTAGTGACGGGAAGACCTCCTTTCGAGGGGGCGAGATCTCGATCGGCCGAACACGGCGGCCAACTTCGGGCAAAGACCCCCACATGCCAGCGGACCGATGAGTGCTCGCCGGCTCGCTTCGTCGACAGGCCCGTGGATCTGCACGGCCGGCCGCATCCTCTCGTTCAACGCGACGAGGCGGTCGTTAAACTCCGCGTATCCGCGGCCCAGGCGGGTCAAGAACTGAGAAACACTTTCATCGCGCCTACTCGAGCAAGCCCCTCGTTCAAGAGCGAGAAATCCATTTGCGCCGAGGTTCGATCTTCATCCGTTGTGCGCCTCCTCCCCTCATGACCTCTCCGCCGCTCCGGCGGCCTCCTTGACCACCGCA
>CAXTDD010000539.1:0-2830 GCA_964242955.1 uncultured Rubrobacteraceae bacterium
CGGCAGGTTCTCGTGAACCGCGCCGAGGTTCTCCACGCCGAAGCGCTCCAGCGACTGTTTTCGTACCGCCAGATCCATTTGATTTCCCTTCCACCTTTTGCAGGTTGGGCGTCCCAACGCCACCGGGAGAATTCTAACAAAGCCCCATCTCTCACGCCGCCGCAGAACGGCCCCGATGCCCACTCTTGCCGTCTGGTCACCCGGACAACAGCAACCGAAGTCGCCTGCCGAAGAAGCCTTCTCCAGGAGGCAAGCCGTGGCCCGGCGGACCGTGGAATCCGGGCAAGGGCGGGCGCTTACCCGACAATTGGCAGGAGAAGGCGATCCTCCGCCAGTCGGACGGTCTACGGGCCGCTCAGGCCGTGTTCCCGGGGACCGTCGCGGTGTTCCCACTCGGCGGCGATGGTCCGGCCGGGGGCGCCCGGTCGCGGCGAGGTCTCGACCAGGCCCAGATCGCGGGAGATGCGGCGGGCGGCGAGGCCGACGATGGCGGTAAAGGTCGGGTAGGCGAGCTCCACGTCGGCCAGCTGCTCGACGGGCATCCCGGCCCGCATCGCGGTCGCGGCGATCTGGACGACCTCCACGGCCTGCTCGCCCACGATGTGAGCCCCGAGAATACGCCGCGAGCTCCTGTCCACGATCATCTTGCAGAACCCGTCGGGCCGCCCGTCGATGATGCCGCGGTCCAGGTCGGCGTAAGGCACCACCGCCACGGCGCAGTCGTGCGCCTCGCGGGCCTGCTCCTCGGTCAGGCCGACGCTCCCGTACTCGGGGTCGGTGAAGCCGCCGTGCGGCACTATGTCGTAGGCGTGGCCCCGACCGCCGCCGAGCACGGCGCTTTCGGCGGCGAGCCTGCCCTCGTAGTTCGCGCTTTGCACCAGCATGGAGCGTCCCGTGACGTCGCCCGCGGCGAAGACGTGCGGCGCGCTCGTCCGGTGGGAATCGTCCACCCGCACGTACCCGCCCCGGCGGGCCTCCACCCCCGGCGCCGCGAGGTTCAACTCGTCGGCGTTGCCCGGCCAGCCCACCGCCAGCACCACGGCCTCGGCCTCGAGCGACCGCGTGACGCCGTCCTCTCCGTAGAAGAGCGTGAGGTCCCCGTCCTTCTCGATACGCTCGACGCCGCCTATGCCGGTGAGGATCCTGATGCCCCTCCGGTCGAAGGCGGAGGACACCCCCTCGGAGACGACCTCGTCCTCGCCGGGCAGGATGCGGGACGCGAGCTCCAGCAGCGTGGTCCGCGCGCCGAACGCCGCGAGGACCGAGGCGAGCTGGCACCCCGTGGCGGCCCCGCCGACCACGGCCACCGAGCGGGGCAGGCCTCTCATCGTCCAGACGTCGCTGTGGGTCAGGGCGTGCTCGACGCCGGGGAACGGCAGCCTCCTGGCGTGCCCGCCGGCGCACAGGATGAACTTCTCGCCCTCCAGCCTCGTGCCGTCGCCGAGCGCGAGCGTGTGGGCGTCGGAGAACCTGGCGTCGCCGACGCGGTCGAGCACGCGCGCGCCGGAGGCTTCGAGTTGCGCCTTCAGCTGCTTTTTCTCCTGGACCTCGTAGACGACGCGCTGGGTGCGGTTGAGGAGGCGGGCGAAATCTACGGTGGGGGGTTCGCCGATCAGGCCGTAGTCGCCGAACTGTTCGGCGTCGCGTACCAGGCGGGCGGCGTGCGCCAGCACGCGGGTCGGGACGCAGCCGTCGTTGGTGCAGGTGCCGCCCATGTACCCACGCTCGACCAGCGCCACCTCAGCGCCGAGCTCGCGCGCCCTGAGGGCCGCCGTCACCCCGGCCGGTCCGCCCCCGATCACCACTATCTCGGTCATCTTCTACTCCGCTTCTTCGTAGCTGTAAAGTCCTGTCCCCCCCGCGTCCCGCGAACCGCCGGACGCCCCGAGCCGGTGGCTACGCCAGGTAGCGTAGCGCGGAGCGGGCGGCCATGAAGCCGCAGAGCCCGTGCACGGCGCCTCCCGGCGGGGTCGAGGACGAGCAGAGGTAGAGGCCGGGGGCCGAGGTCGAGTACGGGTTGAGCCTGGGCATCGGGCGGGCGAAGAGCTGGCGGACGTCCATGAGGCCGCCGTTTATGTCGCCGCCCACCAGGTTGGCGTTCTGGCGCTCGAGGTCGGCCGGGCCCCAGGTACTCCGGGCCAAGACGCGGTCGCCGAAGCCGGGGGCGAAGCGCTCTATCTGGGCCTCGATGCGCTCCGTCATGTCGAAGGTCGAGCCGTTGGGGACGTGGCAGTAGGCCCAGACGGTGTGCTTGCCGTCTGGGGCGCGCGTCCCGTCGAAGAGGCTCTGCTGGGCGAGGAGGACGAACGGCCGCTCGGGGGGCTCGCCGCGCGAGGCGGCGGCCTCGCTGGCGGAGACCTCATCGAGCGTCCCGCCGAGGTGCACGGTGCCGGCGCGCAGGCATTCCTCGGCCTCCCACGGGATGGGCCCGTCTAGCGCGAGATCTACCTTGAAGATGCCGGGCCCGTAGCGGTAGCGCCCGAGCGCGGCCTTGTAACGCCCGCTCAAGTGCTCCCCCGCGACGTCGAGGAGCTGGCGCGGCGTGAGGTCGAAGAGGACCGTCCGCGTCTCGGGCACGTCGCCCACGGAGCGGACCTTGGCACCCGTGTAGACCTCGCCCCCGAGCGAGCGCAGGTAGGAGGCCAGCGCGTCGGCTATCTTCTGCGAGCCTCCCTTAGGGAAAGGCCAGCCGAAGGCGTGCCCCAGGGTGCCGAGGACGAACCCGAAGAGCGCGCTCGGCCGCTGCTCCAGGGGGAGAAACGAGTGGGCGGCGTTGCCGGCGAAGAGGGCCCTCGCCCTCTCGCCCGCGAACATGCTCTCGGCCACGCCG
>CAXTDD010000540.1:0-2824 GCA_964242955.1 uncultured Rubrobacteraceae bacterium
TGGTCCAGGTACACCGGCGTCATCCCGGCGGCGGTCGCGAGCCTGCTCCTGGCCCAGGGAGTCGAGGGAGCGGAGATCGCCGTCTCCATGGTAGCCCTGGCCGTCTGCGCCACCCTGCTCCTCCAGGCCACCACCGCAGGTCCCCTCGCCCGCAAACTCGGCCTGGTCGAAGACGGGGCAAACTCCGGCTGACGCCTACGTTTGCAGCTATCAGCTGTCAGCCATCAGCTTTCTGCAGACTGGGACGTTCGTGATTGCGCCTGGCTTTCGGGTATAGCTCCTGTTCCCGTTGTTGGTTTTTTTGGTGCGTGGGCGGCCTTGAAACTCGCCCCACGAACCGGCGCTGGGGCGAGGCCACCGACAAGAGGCTGACCGCTGAAAGCTGATGGCCGACAGCTTTACCCGATCGCTATGTCTTCCCTCGGGTACGTGTACTTCGGGGGGCGTTGGCGGGCGGTCATCGCAACTATGAAGGTGATGGGGCCCACGCGGCCGAGGAACATCATGGTGGCTATGAGGACCTTGCCGAAGCCGGAGAGGTCCGGGGTGACGTCGAGGGAGAGGCCGGCGGTGGCGAAGGCGGAGGTGACCTCGAAGAGGGCCGGGAGGAGCGGGAGGTTATCGGAGACCATGAGGGCGAGGGTTCCGAAGAGGACTAGGAGCGAGGCGAGGGCGAGGACGGCGAGGGCCTTCGAGATGAGGTGGCGCGGGAGCTCGCGGCGGAAGAGCGTGATCCTGTCTTGTCCCCGCACCTGGGAGGCCACGATGAGGAAGACGAGCGCCACGGTGGTCACCTTGACCCCGCCGCCGGTCGAGGTCGGGGCCGTGCCGGCGAACATGAGGGCCGTCTGCACGACCAGCGTGGGGTCGCGCATCTCCGGGTAGCTAACGGTCGAGAAGCCGGCGGTCCTGGGCGTGATCCCCTGAAACAGCGCCATCGCCGCCCGCGTCCCGTACGTTTCCCCGCCGAGCGTGCCGGGGTTGTTCCACTCCATCAGGGCGACGCTCGCCACCCCGACAACCACGAGCACGCCCGAGGAGATCAGGACGAGCCTGGAATGCACGGACAACCGCCGGTCCGCCCTGTAACGGTACAAGTCCACCAGCACCGGAAACCCGAGCCCTCCGAGCGTGATGACGGCGGCCAACGTGACCACGACGAGCCAGTCCCCCGCGTAAGGCAACAGGTCCCCGTTCGGCAGGGTGGCGAACCCGGCGTTGCAGAAGGCCATCACCGCGTGGAAGGTTCCCTGAAAGATGCCGTCGCCGAAGCCGAGCCCGCGGCGGATGAAACCCACGCTCAACAGCACCGCCCCGACGGCCTCGACGGCGAAGGTGATGGCCGCGATCTGGCCGAGCAGGCGCAAAGTGTTGCGCAAGGAGTCGACGTTCTCCATCTCCTCACGCACGGCGAGCAGGCCGCGGAAGCCCACGCGCTGTCCGACCAGGAGTGCTGCCAGGGTCGTGGCCGTCATGATCCCCAATCCCCCAAGTTGGATGAGACCCATCATTACGACCTGGCCGAAGGTGGTGAACGTCGCCGGCACGTCTACCGAAGCCAGCCCCGTGACGCTGCCGCAGCTCACCGAGACGAAGAACGCATCGACCCACGAGATGCCGTCCCGGGTTGAGACGGGCAGCTTCAGCAGCACCGTCCCGAGCGCCATGAGCGCCAGGAACCCGTAGACTATGAGGCGGGGCGTCGAGAGCCGCCTGGACAAGCAATCCCCCGGTCTCGTTCTCGGAACCCCGGCAGTATACTCGCGAAGGTCGGACCTCTCGGGCAAGAGCTCTCAAAAAAGATACAATCCGAGGGTGTGGGCCGGGAGGCGTAGAGAGGAACCCTTGACGCAGCTAACGGACAGCTTCAGCCGAAAGATGGACTACCTGCGGATCTCCGTCACCGACCGCTGCAACTTCCGCTGCCAGTACTGCATGCCCGAAGACATCAAGTTCCAGGACAAGAGCCACATCCTCACCCTGGAAGAGATGCTCACCTTCGCTGAGGCGTGCCTGCTTCTCGGCGTAAACAAGGTCCGCGTAACCGGCGGCGAACCGCTCGTGCGGCGCGGCGTCGTCAAGTTCGTCGGCTGGCTCAAGGACCTCGGCTTCGACGAGGTCACCATGACGAGCAACGGCTACCTGCTCGAAGAGAACCTCGAAGGGCTCGTGGAGGCCGGGCTTGATCGGATCAACATCTCCCTCGACACCCTCCAGCCCGAGAAGTTCCGGTTCATCACCCGCCGCGACCACTTCGACAAGGTCTGGCGCTCGCTGATGGCAGCGCTCGAGACGCCGCTCTCGCCCGTCAAGATCAACGCCGTGGCGATGCGCGGCGTGAACGACGACGAGATCTCGGACATGGCGAAGCTCACCCTGCGCTACCCGATGCACGTCCGCTTCATCGAGCTCATGCCCCTAAACGGCGACACCGACGGCTCCCGCTTCCGCCAGCTCTTCGTCCCCGGACGCGAGATCCTGGATCGTGCTCAGGAAGAACTCGGCGACCTCAAGCCCGTCGAGAAAGACGACCCCGCCGCCCCCGCCGACGAGTTCCGCTTCGACGGCGCCCCGGGCACCTTCGGCGTCATAACCCCCGTCTCCGAACCCTTCTGCGCGAGGTGCTCGCGCTTGCGCCTCACGGCGGACGGCAAGATCCACCCCTGCCTCCTCACCGACCTCGACGTCCCCGTAAAGGACGCCATCCGTAGCGAAGACCCGATCCCCGCGATCCACAAGGTCCTCTGGCACACCGCCGGGGTCAAGCCCGCCGCCGGCCTCACCCTCCCCGAAGAGTCCCGCAACCGCACGATGAGCCAGATCG
>CAXTDD010000541.1:0-2821 GCA_964242955.1 uncultured Rubrobacteraceae bacterium
GTCGGGAGCTGACCGAGCGGGCGCTCGAACGCGGTGACCGCGTCGCGGCCACCGCGCGCAGGCCCGAGCAGCTCGACGACCTGGCAGCCGAGCACGGCGAGCGGCTGTGGGCCCGAAAGCTCGACGTCACCGACACCGGGCAGGTGCGCGCGGTCGTGGACGCGGCGTTTGCCGACCTCGGCCGGATCGACGTCGTCGTCTCCAACGCCGGGTTCGGGATCTTCGGCACCGCCGAGGAACACAGCGACGAGCAGTTCGACGCGATCGTCGCCACCGACCTGACCGGCTCGATCCACCTCGTCCGGGCGGTCACCCCGCACCTGCGGGAGCAGGGCGGCGGGCGCATCCTGCAGATGTCCAGCATGGGCGGCATCATCACCTTCCCCGGCTTCTCCTCCTACCACGCCACCAAGTTCGGCATCGAGGGCTTCTTCGGCGCCTACGCCCCCGAGGTGGCGCCGTTCGGCATCCGCACCACCCTGATCGAGCCAGGCATGATCCGGACCTCGTTCTACGAGGCCGCCCAGCACGCGCCGCAAAACCCGGCCTACGACGGCAACCCCGCCATCTACCGCGAGGGGATACCCCTGGAGCAGATGCCGGGAGACCAGGCGAAGGTCGTCGCGGCGATGATCGACGTCGCCCACACGGACGACCCGCCGCAACGGCTGCTGCTGGGCTCGGACGCCTACACCTGGGTGCGCGCGGCGCTCGCGGAGAGGCTGGCCGCCGTCGAGGCGCAGAAGGAAGCCGCCTACTCCACCGACATCGACGGCTTCCCGCACGTCGAGTCGTAAGGGATCGCTTCGTCGCCGGTCGGGGGTACGCCCCCGCCAACGAACGCGAAGGAGCAAGAGGAGGAGATCACATGGTCACCCTGCTCACCAGGTTCGACGCCAAAGACGAGGCGGCCGCCACCGCGCTCGCGGAGGCCCTCTCGCGGCTGAGCGGGGCGGTCCCGTCCGAGCCAGGCAACCTCGACTACGAAGTCTTCGCGACGGAGGAGTCCGCCACGACCTTCTACGTCAAGGAGAGCTGGTCCTCGCGCGAGGACGCCGATCGTCACGTACGCCGCGTCGAGACCGACGGCTACGCAGAACGGTCCGCGAAGCTGCTCGCGGCGCCGCTGACGACCGTCACGCTGCTCGAGATCTAGCACGCAAACCGAAAAGACCGCCTCGAAGGAGGCGGGGAAGGAGCCGAACGAATGGACACCACAGGGAATACGGTCCTCATCACCGAGGCCGGCACGGGCATCGGCCTCGAGGCCGCCAAGCGGTTCGACGAGCGCGGCAACAAGGTCATCATGGTCGCGCGCAACGGCGAGAGGCTCGAGCGTGAGGCCGCACGGCTCAAAGACGCCCACCCGTTCGCGTGCGACATCTCGGACGCCGAGCAGGTGGACCGCCCCGTGGACTACGTGCGGAGCGAGCACCCCGGGATCAACATGATCCTCCTGAACGCCGGCGTGACGAACACCTACCGGCTATTCGGCGAGGAGGACATGTTCGAGCACGCGAGCGAGGAGATGGCCGTCAACTACCTCTCTGCGGTCAGGCTGACCCAGCGGTTCGAGCCCCTGCTGCGCGACAAGCCGAACGCCGCGATGATCCTCACGAGCTCGGGTGTCGCGCTCGTGCCGGACGTGCAGAACCCCACCTACAGCGCGACCAAGGCGGCGCTCCATTCGCTGGTCCTGGCGGAGCGGTTCGTGCTCCAGAACGCCGGTTCGAACATCAAGGTGTTCGAGGTTATGGTGCCGCTCGTCGACACCCCCTTCTCGAAGGACGTGAACTCCGAGGCCAAGGTGCCCCCCGGGGAGGTCGCGGACGCCCTGCTGGCCAACCTGGAGCGAGACGTCCTTGAGATGCACGTCGGAATAACCGCGGGCATGTACCGGACGTACCTCGATTCGCCCGAGCGGGCGCTGAGAGAGTTGAACGCCAAAACCGGCGGTGGGTAAAACGGCTGGCATCCGGCTAGGAAGGCGGCCCGTCGCCCACAGTCTCCATGCGGACCCCCTTTGCGATGATGGGAGCGCGAGGCTCCGCTCGTCGTTGTGCGGCCGATCCTCTCGGCGATCGTCCCGTCCTTCGGTGTCGGCCGGTCACGCCGCGCGCCGCGTCCCGCGTCCCGCCCTTCGGCGGAGCAGGCCGTAGACGGACGGCGCGCCCGCGAAGCACCAGAGGGCTATCACCGGGTCGCAGATCGCGCACCCGAACGACGACCCCTCGGCGAAGGGGATGATGTCGTTGCCGTACAGATGGTGCAGCACGTCCCAGCCGGTGTGCAACAGCCACCCGGCGCCTATGAAAAGGTAGGAACGCAGCCCCATGTAGGCGCAGAAGGTGACCGCGGCGAGGAAGGCGAACTCCCACACGCCGAAGCCCCCGCTCAAATACGCGGCGCCGGCGCCCGCGATCATGATGGCGTTGAAGTTCTGCCGGTTCGGCTCACTGAACAAAGAAACGAGCGATATGTAGACGAGCCCGACGACGATAGGCGCGATGATGCTCACGATGGTCTCCTCCAAGATTCTGCGTACACCGGCAACGTTCTCCTCCTCTCGGACGGACCCGTACGGACGATCTTCCCCGCGCTCCTACCTCCAGAGCAGGGCGGCCACGCTCACCCCGACGACCAGCGTGTGCAGGAAACCGAGCGCGAACTGCGCCGGCACGGTCACGCCCACGAAGCGCGGGGACTTCGTGAACGAGAGCCGCCGGGGCAGGCGGTAGGACCACACCAGCAGCGCCAACCCCGCCGCGACGAAGGCCGCGTGCAGCAACACCTGGTCGGGGACGACGGACCAGAGCAGCAG
>CAXTDD010000542.1:0-2819 GCA_964242955.1 uncultured Rubrobacteraceae bacterium
CTTCACGCTGGAGCCGATGTTGTCCTTGGCGTCCAGGATCTCGCCCGCAAGCCTGCCACCCATCGTCTTCTCCCGGCGTGCCCGGGCGAACCCGACCATCCAGCGCAGCGCCAGCGTGTTCGCCCGGCGCGGGACCACCTCGATCGGCACCTGGTAGGTCGCCCCGCCGACGCGGCGGCTCTTGACCTCGATGCGCGGGCGGATGTTGTCCAGGGCGTTGTTGAGGACCGTCACGGGGCTCGTGGCCGTACGCTCCTCGATAAACGAGAGGGCGTCGTAGACGATCTTCTCGGACGTGCTCTTCTTGCCGTCCAGCATTATCTTGTTGATCAACTGCTGGACCGTCACGCTCCCGTAGACCGGATCCCCGATTATCTTCTTCTTCGGCGGCGCTGCTCTTCTGGGCATCTCTTCCCCTACCCCTTCTTCGTCCCGTACTTGGAGCGCCCCTGCTTGCGGTTGTTGACCCCGAGCGTGTCGAGCGCCCCGCGTACGACCTTGTAACGTACGCCAGGGAGGTCCTTCACGCGCCCGCCACGAACCAGCACGACGGAGTGCTCCTGCAGGTTGTGCCCCTCGCCCGGCACGTAAGCCGTGACCTCGTGGCCGTTCACGAGCCGGACGCGCGCGATCTTGCGCAGCGCCGAGTTCGGCTTCTTCGGGGTCGTCGTCGAGACGCGGGTGCAGACACCACGCCGCTGCGGGGAACCCTGCAGCGCCGGCGTCGCCGTCTTCTGCGTCTGTCGCTCGCGCTCGTGGCGCACGAGCTGGTTGGTCGTCGGCATGGCCGCGCCTCTCTCTCTGCTTGAAAAGGGGGCTTCTACAACGTCACTAATCGCGGTTCCCGAACACAGCTACCCGAAAGCAACAGTTCGTAACCGCGATGCATAATTTTAGGCTCACGGAGGCTCTATGTCAAGGCGTTTCCTGTCGATCACACCCGCCCGAAAACGGGGCCCCGCGATTGACGCACAAGACGCCCCATCAGGGCGTCTCTACAAGGCCGGATACGCCTGCGCGACCCGTTGCCGGTTCGGCGTCCGCTTTACGCGCGCCGGAATTACCGAGACCCAACGCCCCAACAAAACCCGTAGAGACGCCCCGGTGGGGCGTCTCCGGTGGGGCGTCTCCGGTGGGATGGTCGGACGCTACGACGCCGCTATATCCAGCTCGTCCACCTCTCGGGCTTTGTAGCCCTCGACCGCGACGGTGAGTTGGCGGTAGCGGGGCAGGCCGGTGGCTGCGGGGATGAGCTTGCCGATGATGACGTTCTCCTTGAGGCCGGCGAGGGCGTCCTGCTTGCCCTCGATGGCCGCGTCGGTGAGGACGCGGGCGGTCTCCTGGAAGGAGGCCGCGGAGAGGAAGCTGTCCGTGGCGAGCGAGGCCTTGGTGATGCCGAGCAGGATCGTGTGGTAGGTGGCGGGCTTGCCCTCCTCCTCTTCGACCCTGGCGTTCTCGGCGAGCAGCGTGAACTTGTCAGCAACCTGCTCCGGGAGTAGCGTCGTGTCGCCCGGGTCGTCCACGACGACCTTGCGCAGCATCTGGCGGACTATCACCTCGATGTGCTTGTCGTGGATGTCCACGCCCTGGGCCCGGTAGACCTTCTGGACCTCTCCCACCAGGTAACGCTCGGTGGTCGTGGTGCCGCGGTCGTAGCGCAGGTCGTTCTCGAGGATCGCGTGCGGGTAGACGGAGCCGTCCGTGATCGGGGTGTTCGCCCGGATCTCGGCGCCCTCCACGAACTCCGGCTTGAGCAGCCGCCGCTCGACCTTGTAGTCCCTGACCTCGGTGTTGTCCGGGGAGGTGAGGGTCACGGTGATCATGCGGTCGGAGTCGCCATCCTCCAGGCTGACGATGCCGTCTATCTCGGCAAGCGTGGCCTCGGCCTTGGGGTGCCTGGCCTCGAAGAGCTCGACTACCCTGGGCAGGCCTGCCGTGATGTCCTCGCCGGCGATGCCGCCGGTGTGGAAGGTACGCATCGTGAGCTGTGTGCCCGGCTCGCCGATGGACTGGGCCGCGATGATGCCTACGGCCTCGCCCACGTCGACCGCGCGGTACGTCGAGAGCGCGCGTCCGTAGCACGTCTGGCAGACGCCCTGCGGGCTCTCGCACTTGGCCGGCGTCCTGACGGGGACCAGCGTCTCGCGCGGCAGCTCCTCCTGCCACTTCGCGAGGAGGCGCGGCATTACGTCCGTGCCGGCCTCGGCGACGACCTCGCCCGTCTCCGGGTTCACGAGGTCTCGGGCCAGGAAGCGGGCCGCGACGGAGTCGTTCCCGTCGCCCCGTCCGCCGTCGAGGTAGAGCGGGATGTCCACGTACCCGTTGGTGCCGCAGTCCTCGTCGTTGACGACGACGTCCTGGGAGACGTCGACGAGGCGGCGGGTCAGGTAGCCCGAGTCCGCCGTACGCAGGGCCGTGTCGGCCTGGCCCTTTCGGGCGCCGTGGGTGGAGGTGAAGTACTCGAGGACCGAGAGGCCTTCTATGAAGTTGGACTTCACGGGCTCGGGGATGATCTCGCCCTTCGTGTTCGTCATCAGGCCGCGCATACCGGCCAGCTGGGTAAAGTTCGAGTAGTTACCGCGGGCGCCCGAGTCGGCCATCATGAAGATCGGGTTCAGGCGCCAGAGGTTGCCCTTCATGGCGTCCTCGACCTCGTTCTTGGCCTGCGTCCACAGGCTTATGGTCCGCTCCAGGCTCTCGTCGTCGGAGATGAAGCCCTGGTCCCACTGCTCCTCGACCTCGTCGACCTGGCCCTGGTAGTTCTCCAGGATGCCTTCCTTCTGCTCCGGCACGACGATGTCGTTCTTGCCGACGGAGAT
>CAXTDD010000543.1:0-2813 GCA_964242955.1 uncultured Rubrobacteraceae bacterium
GCGGCGCCTGTACGGCGGCCTTCGGCGCCTGATCGAGGACCAATACGGCGGTCGCGTCGTCAAGGGCTACCAGACGAGCCTTTACGTGGCCCATCGGAAGTGATTAGACTGGGGGCGTGGAGGTAAGCCATGAAGCGTCGTGAAGCCTTGCGGATCATCTCGGAGCACGAGAAGGAGATCAAAGCGTTCGGGGTGGACCGGCTCTCCCTCTTCGGTTCGGTGGCCCGCGACGAGGCGGGGCCCGATAGCGACGTGGACGTGCTGGTGGAGTTCGATCCCGGGACACGCGTGGGCATGTTCCGGTTCCTGGACCTGAAGGAGTTCCTGGAGCAGGTTCTGGATCGCCGGGTGGACTTGGTGACCAAAGACTCGCTCAGGCGCCAGCTACGGGATCGCATCCTGGAAGAAGCCGTGGGTGGCGCCTAGAGATTGGAAGCTCCGCGTCGAAGACGTCCTCGACGCCATCGCAAGAATACAACGCTACACCGCCGGTATGACTGGAGACGAGTTCCTCTCCAGCGAGATGGTACAGGACGCGGTCATCCACAACTTTACCGTGATAGGCGAGGCCGCCCGACACGTGCCCGCGGAGGTCGAGTCCCGCCACCCCGACGTCCCCTGGACCAGGATGCGCGGTATGCGCAACCTGGTGGTACACGAGTACTCCGGCGTCGATCTGCGCATCGTCTGGGACACTTCCCAGGTGGACCTACCCCCGCTGGTGCCGCTGCTGCAAAACATCCTGGAGGGCGCGTAAGCCGTCGTCGGACCCGCCACCTCTACGCCCCGAATCGCCGCAAAACATCATGCATGGACCCCAGGTAACCGCCGCCGAAATAATAGGTGTGGACCAGCAGCGGGTAGAGGCTGTACAGATCGCGGCGGGCCTCGAAGAAGCCTTCCCGGATGGGCCTTAACTCGGCGTAACGGCGCATGAACGTCTCGCCGAACGAGTCGAAGAGGCTTATGTAGGACAGCTCGATCTCCGGGTCGGCGTGGTAGATCGCCGGGTCGAGGAAGGCCGCTATCCTGCCGTCTCTGGCCAGCACGTTCGCGCTCCAGACGTCGCCGTGGATCAGGGCCGGCGGGTTCGGCTCCCCGATGAGACCGTCCAGCCTTCCTGCGAGCCGCTCCACCCTGCGCACGTCTTCGGCCGGCATCCGCCCCGCCTCGTGAGCGACCCGGGCCACGTAGAGCAGCCGGTGCTCCCCAAAGAACGCCGGCCAGCTCTCGGTCCACGGGTTCGGCTGGTTCAGGCTGCCGATGAGCGTGTCCCGCTCGTGCCCGTAGGCCTCGGCCGCAACCTCGTGTAGCCCGGCGAGCAGCTCCGCCGCGTGGCGCTCGGCGTCCCCGGAGAACCGGCTCGCGCCCTCGACGAACTCCATGAGCAACAACGTCTTCGAGCCGTGGAAGACCTCCGGCACGGGTAGGTCCGTCTTCTCGCGCAGGTAGCGCAGCATGTACGCCTCGCGGTCCAGGTGCGCCCCACCGTCCCGGTCCACCTTGGCTACGAGCGGCGTGCCGTCTTCCAGCTCCGCCCTGTAGACCTCGCCGATGCAGCCGCCGCCCAAAGGACGGACGCTCCGCAGGCGCTCCCCGAGGTGGGCCTCCACCCCGCCGGCGACGATGCTCTCAGCCACGGGCGCCCAGGTGGCGGGAGCGGATGTCCTCGACGAGCCCCTCCGAAGCCTCTTC
Source organism: uncultured Rubrobacteraceae bacterium (assembly GCA_964242955.1). Taxonomy (GTDB): domain Bacteria; phylum Actinomycetota; class Rubrobacteria; order Rubrobacterales; family Rubrobacteraceae; genus Rubrobacter_D. Next base: position 1,696 of record CAXTDD010000543.1, read on the forward strand.
GACGAGGTCGAGGGTGCGCTCGAAACCCTCGGGCCCGCCGGAGTACGGGTCCGGCACCTCGCGTTCGGGCGAGCCCGGCGCGAAGTCCAGGAAAGGACGGACGACCGCGCTCCCCGAACAAAGGGCGGAGACGGCCCGGTAGTTCGTCTCGTCCATCGTAAGGACGTAGTCGAAGCGCGTACAGTCACCCGGCGCGATGTGGCGGGCGCGCTGGCCGCTTATGTCTATACCGCGCAGGCCGGCGCTCCACACCGCCCGCTCGTCCGGCGGCTCTCCGGTAAACCAGTCTCCCGTGCCGGCCGAGTCCACCCGAACCTCGCCTTCGAGACCCTCCCGGCGCAACACATTCTCGAAGACGCCTTGCGCGACGGGGCTGCGACAGATGTTGCCCATGCAGACGAACAGGACACCGACCATGCCGAATATTCTAAACCCCCGCGGGCCAGCATTGAAGGTGAAAGCCGGTGGCTCAGAAGCTAGACTGGTCTCTCTGGGTTCACAAAAATAGGAGGCGAAGATGGCAGAGGTAAAGAGGGTCGGGATGTTGACGGGCGGCGGTGACGCGCCAGGATTGAACGGCGTCATAAGGGCCGTCACGATGCGCTGCATCGAGGACTATGGCCACGAGGTCGTCGGCCTCAAGCGCGGCTGGAAGAGCCTGCTGGCGCCGGAGAAGGACACCGTGATGGAGCTGGGCCTGGACGACGTGCGCTACATCCTGCAGGAGGGCGGCACGATCCTCGGTTCCTCCCGCACCAACCCTTACAAGAACGAGGGCGACCCCGAGAAGGTCGTCAAACAACTCGAGGAGTTCGGCGTCGACGCCCTCGTCGCCATCGGCGGCGACGACACGCTCGGTGTCGCCAAGCGCCTGCACGACGACTTCGGGACGCAGGTCATCGGGTGCCCCAAGACCATAGACAACGACCTCTCGGCCACCGACACGACCTTCGGGTTCGACACGGCCGTCTCCATCGCGACAGACGCCATAGACAAGTTGCGGACGACGGCCAAGAGCCACGAGCGGGTCGTAGTCGTCGAGGTCATGGGGCGTCACGCGGGCTGGATCACCTGGGGCGCCGGCCTCGCCTCCGCCGCCAACGTAACCCTCATCCCCG
>CAXTDD010000544.1:0-2804 GCA_964242955.1 uncultured Rubrobacteraceae bacterium
CTCGCCCCGGCGCAGCCCGCCGGGATGGACCCCGCCGGAGGCGAGACGCGGCCGAACCCCGGCGCCGGCGACCACGGGACCGCGCGGTGAGCGTCCCGAACAGATATCCAGGGAGGAGTGAAGCTATGGCCGAACAGGCGCACGGTTACATCAAGGAGGGCGACAAGGAGAAGCTCAAGAACCGGCTCAGGCGCATCGAGGGGCAGGTGCGCGGGGTGCAGCGGATGGTCGAAGAAGAGGCCTACTGTATAGACATCCTCACCCAGATCAGCTCCTACATCGCCGCCTCCGAAAAAGTCGCCTCGCTCGTCCTGAGGGACCACATGGACCACTGCGTCCGCGAAGCCGTCACGAACGGGGAGAAGGCGGACGAGAAGATGGCGGAGCTGGCCGAGGCCGTGGAGAGGTTCAAGAAGAGGTTTTAGGCTTCAGGTTGCAGGCTTCAGGTTTTGCCGCGGAGAGGGATTTTGATGACGAAGACGACGACTTTGCGGGTGCCGGACATGACTTGCGGGCACTGCGCGTTGAGCGTGCAGGAGGCTCTGGACGAGCTCGACGGGGTGGAGCGGTCCAGGGCCGACCACACGACGGGCAGCGTTGGGGTGACTTACGAGGAGAGCAGGGTGACGGGTGGGCAATTTCGGCGGGCCATCGAAGGTGCCGGTTACACGCTCCAGGCCTGAACCTGAAACCTGATGCCTATTCTTCGTCTGTCTCTGTCACGACCACCCTCGCAACTCGAGGTCCGTCTATCTCGTCCACGCGGAGGAGGTGGCCGTCGGCGTCGACCTCGTCGCCGACCTCGGGGGGGCGGCCCAAAGCGCCGAGGACGAGGCCGCCGATGGTCTCGAAGTCCGTGCTCTCGAAGTGGGAGCCGAGGGCCTGGTTGACGGCCGGGATGGGGACGCGGCCGTCCACGGCGTGGGAGCCGTCGGGGAGTTTCTCGACGGCCGGGTCCTCCTCGTCGAACTCGTCCCGGATCTCCCCGACGATCTCTTCGAGAATGTCCTCTATGGTGATGAGGCCTTCAAAAGAGCCCCACTCGTCTATGACGACGGCCATCTGGATCTCCTGACGCTGGAAGTCCTCCAGGATGTTCTCGATGGAGCGGCTCTCGGGGACGATGATGACGTCGCGCGTCAGGTCCCTGGCGGTGACGTCCGAGTCGATGTCGCCCTCCGGACCGATGGCCCTGAGGACGTCCTTGACGTGGACCGCGCCGACGACCCTGTCCGGGGCGTTCTCCTCGTGGACCGGGTAGCGGGTGTAGTGGCCGGCGGCGACGGTCGGGATCAGGTCTCTGAGTTTTACGTGGCCGGGGATGGCGACGACGTCGGGTCGGGGGACCATGATCTCGCGCGCCGGCGTGTCTTCGAGGTTGAAGACGCCCCTGAGCCGGCTCTCCTCGTCCCTCTCCAGCACGCCGTGCTCGGTGCTCTGGGCGATGAGCTGGCGGATCTCCTGCTCAGAGTGGGTGTCGTCGCCCTCCGAAGCCGGCGGCACGCCCAAGGCGCCGGTGATGGCGTTGGCCGTCCCGTTGAAGACCTTGGTGAACGGGTAGAGCAGGTAGTAGAAGAACCGCATGAACGGCGCCACGAACAGCGAGGTCCCTTCGGCCCTCTGGATGGCGAACGTCTTGGGCGCGAGCTCCCCGAAGACCACGTGCAAGAACGAGGCTATGAACAGGGCTATGGCTATGGCTATGGGGTGCAGCAGCGAGGCCGGAATGCCGAGCGCCTCCAGCAGCGGCTCGATAAGGTTCGCGATGGCCGGCTCGGCTAAAGCCCCGATGCCCAGCGAGCAGACCGTGATGCCTAGCTGGCAGACGGCCAGGTACTGGTCGAGCCTCTGCTGGGCGATCTTGACCATACCGGCCGCGGACTTGCCTTCTTCCACGAGCCGATCCACCTGCGTCGCCCGTATCCGCACGAAGGCGAACTCCGCCGCCACGAACAGGCCATTCAAGGCGACGAGCAAGAGGGCCGCCACGATCCTCAGGATCGGCAAACCCGCGGATACTACTATGTCCAGGATGACTCCTCAGGGAATGGGTGGCGCCCCCGGACGGGGGGCGCGCTGATACTCGGTGTTTCGTCAACGTCCATTAGATACGACGCAGAATATACCATCTGCGATCCCCGGCTAAACCCGACCCTCAGTACAGGAGCCGCTTGTCGAGCACGTTGACGAGCTCCTCTCCGGCGAGATAACGGCGGAGGTTCTCGCAGAACAGGTCGGTTTGGGCGGCGTTTATGAGCTCGGGCACGACGTCGGTGGTGTGGGCGCTTATGACGACGTTGTCCATCTCCCACAGCGGGCTGTCTTCGGGCAACGGCTCGACCTCGAACACGTCGAGCGCGGCGCCCGAGAGGTGGCCGCTCTCTAGCGCGTCTACCAGGGCCGCCTCCACGACCACCTTCCCACGCCCGACGTTGGAGAAATACGCGCCGGGTTTGATCTCGGCTATCGTGTCGGCATCCAGGAGGCCCTCCGTCTGCGGGGTGCCGGGGAGCGTCGCGACGACGAAATCCGCGCCACCCAGAACTTCCCGCAGGTTCCCGGTCGCGTGCAACTCGTCGAAAGAATCCCGGGCGGGGTCATCTTCGCGCACCTCGCGCTTGACGCCGACGACCCTCATGCCGAAGGGGCGCGCCCGATCGGCCACCGCGCGGCCGATGCTGCCGGTGCCGATCACGCACAGCGTCTTGCGCTCCAGCGTGCCCGTCGTGCCTTGACGCCAGATCTTCTGCGCCTTGTCCCTCCTCAAGAGGTCGAGACCCTTGACGTGCTGGAGCATGCCCATG
>CAXTDD010000545.1:0-2802 GCA_964242955.1 uncultured Rubrobacteraceae bacterium
ACCTCGACCCGCGGGCGCGGCGGGAGTTCGGGGAGATCCTGGCCGGTCTATCCCAGACCATCGTGATGGTTACGCACGATCTGCCCTACGCGCACGAGATCTGCCCCCGCGCCGTCATCATCGACGACGGGCGCATAGCCGCCGACGGCCCGACCGACGAGATCCTGGCCGACGACGCCCTCCTCGCCGCCCACGACCTCGAACTGCCCCACGGCTTCGTGATGAACCACCACTAAAGGGGTTTGCGAAAGCCTAAAAGGCTCCCCCGCAAGCCCATACTTCCCGAAAACCGCTCTAGCGCGACGGTTACGCGCCGGCCAAACTTCGGGATCGGCCGTTGCTATACTGCCCGCGGGAAACGGTCTATCAAGGAGGAGAGATGCCCAAGTACGTGATCGAGCGCGAGGTTCCCGAGGCCGGAAGCATGTCGCAAGAAGATTTGCGGGACCTGTCGCAGACGTCGTGCAACGTGCTCAACGACATGGGGCCGCAGATCCAGTGGGTCCAGAGCCAGGTAACGGACGACAAGATCTACTGCACCTACATCGCCCCCGACGAGCAGGCGGTCCGCGACCACGCCGAGCAGGGCGGCTTCCCGGCCAACCGCGTCTCCGAGATCCGCTCCACCATCGACCCTACGACCGCGGAGGCGTAGAGGCCCGAACCGCCCACTCACGGGCGACCTTCATACGAACGCCGGGACCGTGGACGGACCATCGTCCCGGCGAGGCTGCCGTGGGCAGCGGCCAGCGATAGCCTTCAACCTCGAAAGGTTGCTGGGCAGCCACGTGGCGGAAGGCGGACGCGGTCAAGTTTACGCCGCCGAAACGGGGTTCAGAATCTCTTCTGATCCCGACACCGTTCGCGCCCCGGACGTAGCTTTCGTCGGCCGCGAGCGTGTCGATACCGCGGGCAAGATCACGGGCTACTGGTCCGGCGCACCCGACCTTGCCGTCGAGACATCCCTATCCTGGCTCGAAGCCGGCTGTCGCATGGTGCTGGTGGTGGACCCCGGTCAACGCACGGTCACCGTCTACCGTTCCCTGGAGAATATCCGCATCCTACGGGCCGAGGCCGGGGACGCCATCGACGGCGGCGATGTGGTACCCGGCTGGAGGTCACCCCTGGCTGACCTGTTCGCCTGAACTTGCGGGCGGCGTTGCCCGAACATGGTGCGTAGTGGCGGTTCGGTGGGGACGCTTCGCGAAGCGCCCCTACAACGTTTCTGCGATCGGCGGGGCCTTTTACGTTGCCGGGTTTAGCCGCGGAGGGGAAGCCGGATCTGGGCGTAGGTGCCTTCGCCGGGCTCGCTCTCTATGCCGAAACGGCCGCCGTGTTGCTCGACGACGGCCTTTGTGAGGGTCAGGCCCGTGCGGGGACGACCACCGTCGTCGTAGGCGTCGGGCTCGAAGGCGCGGTCTATGAGGGACTGCTCGGCGCCGGCCCCGTCGTCGGCGACCTCGATCACGAGCTCCGTGCCGTCTTCGGAGAGGCGGGAGCGGAGGCCGAGGTGCCCGCCGTTCTCGGGCAGGGCTTCGAGGGCGTTGCGCAGAAGCTCGGCGACGGCCTCGCGCAGCTTGAGCTTGTCCACCGTCGCGTGGCCGACCTCGGGGGCTATCTCCAGATCGAGGCTTATGGCCCGCTCGGCGAACTCGTCCTGGAAGCGCATGAATACCCTGTATAGAAGCGTCCGGACGTCGGTGCGCGAGAGGTCGAGGTCGAGGGGGAACCCAAACTCCGTGACCCGGGCCACGGCCTGCGAGAGCCCGTCGAGCTGGGAGACGAGCTCGCGCCGCTCCTCAGCGCTCGAGGCCTCGCCGTCGTTCAACCGGGCGACCCTGGAGCGTAGCTGGGAGACCAGCCGGTGCAGCGTCACCCGCGAGGGCGCGTCCCTCCACGACGGACCGTTCCCGTCTTCCCCGTTGGCCCAGTCCCCGTCGGACAGGTCCGAGGCCATGCCGCCCATCCGCTCCCGCCGGGAGATGCTCTCCACCATACCGTTAAAGGCCCGGCTCACCGCGCCGAGCTCGTCGCTCCTCTCGGCGTCCAGGCGCCGGTTCAGGTCGCCCCGCCCCACGTCCCCGAGGGCGTCTTCGACTTCCTTTAGCGGGCGGAACAGGTCGGAGATCAGGTAGGCCGCGAGCAAGAACAGCAGGGAGACCGTGCCGAAGGCCGCGATTATGAGGACCAGCTCGGCCGTCCGCCGGACGTCCCGGTCCCTGGCCTGGACCTCGTCGCGCTTGTCGCGGTCGGAGGCTATGGCCGCCTCCGTGGTCCGCTTGAACTCGTCGAAGTTTTCCTCCTCGATCACCCGGTCCGACAGCCTCGCGGCCTCCTCGCGCTGCCCATCTTCCAGAAGGTCGAAGAACCTCCGCGAGTTCCCGACGATGGTCTCGTAGGCGTCGCGGACCTCCCCGACCTGCCGCTTCTCCATCTCGGTATCGGCCAGGCCGGACCATAGCTCAAACTCCCTGTTCACGGTCTGCAGGGCGTCCTCGAACTCGTCCCTGGCGTCCGGGTCCTCGTCGCCCAGGGCGTCGGGGACCTCGCGGGTGGCCTCCAGGGTGGCCGCCCTGATGCGCTGCACCTCCAGGCTGCGCAGGTAGTGGCCATTCAAAGCATCAGAGCTGGCCTGCCACTGCAGGATCATCCAGAACGTCACCCCGACGATGGTGAGCCCGAGCAGGGCCAAAACCCCGAGCGTGGTGATGAGCTTTCTCCGCAGGTTCATCCGTTTCCCCTCACAACGACAACCCCACCCACTGCCAGTATCCGAAGTAGAAGACCACGATCATGACGACG
>CAXTDD010000546.1:0-2798 GCA_964242955.1 uncultured Rubrobacteraceae bacterium
TTGCCGAACGGGGAGCCGTTGGTGAACTCTATGGCCTCGTCGAGGCTGCCCACCCGCACCACGCTGAGGACCGGGCCGAAGATCTCCTCGCGGGATACTCGCATCTCCCCCGTCACCTTGTCCAGGATGGTCGGGCCGAAGAAGAAGCCCTCGTCCAGCGGCGGCTCGCGGCCGTCGAGGACGACCTCGGCGCCCTCCTCTTCCCCGAGGTCCACGTAGGAGCGGACCGTGTCGCGGTGGGAGTCCCTTATTACGGGGGTGAGCTCGGATCCCTCCTCGTAGCCCGGCCCAACCTTCATCGCCGAGGCCGCGTCACCGACCTTCGCCACGACCTCGTCGGCCACGTCGCCGACCGCCACCAGCACGCTGCCGGCCAGGCACCGCTCACCCGCGTTGCCGTAGGCCGAGGAAACTATGTTGGGCACGGCCTTGTCCAGGACGGCATCCGGCATGACGATCATGGAGTTCTTGGCCCCGGCCAGGGCCTGCACCCGCTTGCCGTGGGCCGCGCCGTGGCGGTAGACGTGCTCGGCGACGGGCTGGCTTCCGACGAAGGATACGGCCTCTACGCCGGGATGCTCGAGTATGCCGTCCACTGCGTCGCGCGCGCCGTGGACGATGTTGAAGACGCCCTCGGGCAGGCCGGCCTCGGCGAGCAACTCGCCGAGTTTGATGGCCGAGAGCGGCGTCCTCTCGGAGGGCTTGAGGATGTAGGCGTTGCCGGCTGCGATGGCTACGGGCAGCGTCCACAACGGGACCATGCACGGGAAGTTGAACGGCGTGATCGCCGCCACCACCCCGAGCGGGAACCGGTACGAGACGTTGTCTATGCCCCTCGCCACATCCCTAACGGACTCGCCCATCAAGAGGGACGGCATCCCGCAGGCGAACTCGACGACCTCGATGCCCCGGCGGACCTCGCCGCCGGCGTCCCTGGCGTCCTTGCCGTTCTCCAGGGTGACGAGGTCGCGCAACTCATCGAAGTGCTCTTCGAGGAGCATCTTGAAGCGGAAGAAGAGGCGGGTCCTCTCGATGACGGGGGTGGACGACCAGCCAGGGAAGGCCGCCTCGGCCGCCTTGACGGCCCGGTCGACATCCTCTTTGGTCGAGAGCGGGGTCTCACCTATCACCTGGCCGGTGGCCGGGTCGTAGACGGGCTCGGTCTCGCGGCCGTTCTGGTCTTCCCAGGAACCCCCGATCAGGTTCCGCACCTCGTAGCTTTTTCCGGATACCTGCACTACGCCTCCTTTACCGATGCGGGTCTCCCCGCCCCACACTCGCCGTCCCCTTCGGTTACTCGCCGCCCTTGCGGAACGTCTCCAGGTTCTTCTGGTAGAGGGCGAACGGGGCGTTCATGAGGTTCGCGTAGCTCTCCGTCGCCTCGGCCAGCATCCTCTGGAAGGCCTCCATCTGCTGCTGGGAGCCCTCGACCATGCCGCGGGCGATGGCCTGGTTGCTCTCTACCTGGCTTTGGAGCTCTCCCGTGACCTTCTCGAAGAAGCCCTGCGTGAGCTCCGTGTTCTTCTCCTGGAGCGTGGTCACCTTCTCCACGACCTCCTTGTACGACTCCATGCTCTCGGCCAGCGCCCGGTTGGTGCGCGCCTGGGCCTCCAGGGACTCGTCCACGACCTTGACGTAGGACTCCATGGCCCGGGTCAGCGCCCGGTTGGTCTCGGCCTGGCTCTCCAGCAGCCCGGTCAGGCTCTCGGCCCAGTCCTGGACCAGGCCCACGTTGCGCTGCTGGGCGTCGACCGCGCTCTGGACCACCGTCCGGTACGACTCGCCGAACGCCCCGGCCAGGTCCCCGGCCGCCCCTGCCTGCTCTCTCTCGGACATCGCTGATCCTCCTTCTCGCCACCCTCCGCCGACATTCTAAAGCAAGTGAGGGGTTGGCTTTTAGCTCTTAGCTTTTAGCTCTTAGCTTTTAGCTCTTAGCTTTTAGCTCTTAGCTTTTGGCTTTCGGCTTTTGGCTTTCGGCTTTTGGGGGTCGGCGTCTCGGAGTTTGGGCGGTCGTTTGTCTTCGGGAGTCGGTGGGCAACTAGGGGGACGGAAAATTGGTCTACGAAGGGATGTTCTATGCGTGCGATGGTTACGCCGCGGTTCGGTGGGGCCGAGTTGTTCGAGGAGCGGGAGGTGGAGAGGCCGCGGCCCGGGCCGGGGGAGGCGCTGGTCAGGGTCGTCGTTGCGGGGACGAATCCTGTGGATGCCAAGCTCAGGGCGGACGGGTCTTTCGCGGGGATCGCGCCCCCGGTGGTGCTTGGCTCGGACGTGTCGGGGGTCGTCGAGGAGGTTGGGGCCGGGGTCGCTGACCTCGCGCCGGGGGACGAAGTTTATTACACGCCGGAGATCTTCGGCCCGGGCTCCAACGGGGGCTACGCCGAGTACAACGTCGTCCGGGCCGATATCGTGGCGAGGAAGCCGCCGTCCCTCTCGCACGAGGAGGCCGCGGCCGTCCCGCTCGCCGGGGGGACGGCCTACGAGGCGATCGTGAGGAGGCTCGCGGTGCGGGTCGGCGAGACCGTCCTCATCCACGGCGGGGCCGGGGGCGTCGGCTCCTTCGCCGTCCAGATCTCGCGCGCCGCCGGCGCCCGCGTTATCGCCACCGCGGGCCCCGACAACCAGGGAACGCTGGAAGAGCTGGGCGCGCACGTTCCCGTCGACTACACGGGGGGCAACGTGGCCGAGGCCGCCCTCGAAGCGTCGGGGGGCGCTGGCGTGGATGCGGTCTTCGACTGCGTGGGCGGTGGGACGGTCGTCGAGAGCATCCCGGCCACGAGGCCCTTCGGCCGGCTGGCGAC
>CAXTDD010000547.1:0-2796 GCA_964242955.1 uncultured Rubrobacteraceae bacterium
AGGTACCTGAGGAGTGCGTCGGGGTAGTCGGCTGGTGGTTGGGCGAAGCCCCGGGATGGTCGACACGCCGTGGGTGGCGAGGATAACCGACGGCCAGGACGACCCCAGGCGTGTTGACACCGGGCATGTGGTCGTCAGCGCGAATGCCGATGTTCGGCGCCAAGTCGTCCGGCTGAGCGGTACTGCCGGCGGCGCCGCACCCTGGGACCGCACCAACGAACCCAACCTTCGAAGTCAGGAGAGACGTCGTGACCGAAGGTACTTTTCCCCACGATTGGCCTCCCGAAGGCGCCGACCCTGCTGGATGCCTTCCTGAAGCTGACGGAGGCACATCGTTACGCCTTCGGCCAGGAACGCACCTTCCGCAGAATGCAGGCCCTCGTATTCGGGCTTCTTTTCTCCTTCGCGAGGCGCACCGTTACTCAGGCTTTGGTGGCCCTGGGCCTGACCGGCCACGACTGGATCGCCTTCTACCGCCTCTTCAACGAGCCCCGCGTCGACTACGAGATCCTCTCCGGCCGTTTCCTCGAAGAAACCCTGGCCCAAGTACCGGCCGCCGACCCTCACGTGGCGGTGGTGGACGGGGTGCAGGTCCCGCGCCACAGCCGCATCTTGCTCACCGAGGACGCCTCCGCGCTCCTGCAAAGCACCATCTTCGAGAGGTCGTTTCGAGAATCCGGGCATGTTCTGTACCGGACGAACGCCTACCTGCTCGACGGCCGCGTCGAGCAAAACCCCAGACGGGGCTTCTCCTTCGTCGTGGACCGCATAGAAGACCTGAACAAGGCACTCGAAAAGGCGCACACCAGGACCAACTCCCGCCGCCGTCCCAAGAAGACGCGCAGGGCCGGTGAGTTACGGTCACCCGAGCCCGCCCCGGCGTCGCAGACTCGGGCCTGCAGGAGGGGTCTTCGCGGCCGTCTCACAAACGAGCGTCTGCAAGACGCCTGCTGGCACGAGCCATACGACCTCCCCGGGCGGCGTCTTGCGTCTCTTTTGCCGTCCCGTTATCAACGTCTTTTCTGGACGGGAGCGCCACGGCCTGTGAGACATCTGGCGTCTGGGACGCGCCACCGGTCCCCGGCCCCACCGTGACTCAAACCAAGGCGGACGCCCGAACAGGTCGATGGTAGCGGAGGCCGGCAGCTGCCGCGTGGGGCTCGAGCCGGAGAACCGCGCCGAACCTGTGTTGGCGTCCGCCGAGAGCGACCGTATGCCGGGTCTCGTCGGTCCCTGGCGTCAAAACCATCGCCCCGGACGGACCGCGCGCCGTAGCTACCGGTCCGCCGTGGAGCGTGGCTAACGCCCTAGCACGTTCACGCTGGCGACGGCCGTATCTCGGCCAAGGAAACCGCCGCCGTTCTCCGCGAGTGCGACGCGCGCCCCGGGCACCTGCCTCTTTCCGGCCCTCCCGCGCAGCTGCTCCGTGAGCTCCACGATTTGCGCGCAGCCGGTGGCGCCGATGGGGTGTCCTTTGCTCAGGAGGCCCCCGCTGGTGTTGACCGGAACACGCCCTCCCAGGCGTGTGGCCCCCGAATCGAGCAGCTCCGGTCCCTCGCCCAGCCCGCAGAGCCCCAGCTCCTCGTAGAGCTCCAGCTCGGCGGGGGCCGCGGCGTCGTGCAACTCGACCAGGTCGAGGTCCTCGGGTCCCACGCCGGACGCCTCGTAGGCCTTGCGCGCGGCGCGGGCGGCAGTGTCCTCGCTGTCGTTCTCCTTCACGGAGACCAGGCAGGAGGCGAGGACGCGGACGGCGTCGGCGCCTATTCGCGCGGCGTACTCCTCCGAGCAGAGCACCAGGGCCGCAGCACCGTCGCCGATGGGCGAGCACATCAGCAGGGTGAGGGGAGGAGAGATCTCTCGGCTCCCCAAGACGTCTTCGGTCGTGATCCGGTTGCGGTACTGCGCCTTGGGGTTGAGAGCGCCGTGGTCGTGGCTCTTGACGGCGACTCCGGCCAGGTCGCTGGCGGTGGCCCCGCTCTTCTCCATGTACCGGCGCGCGGAGTCGGCGTAGATGTCCATGAAGAACGACCGGCCCGCGGTGGCGGAGGCCTCTGCGGCGAGCGCCACGGGCGAGCCTGCGTCCGGCCCCGCGGCCTCTGAGAAGCGGGCCTTGAGCACCCCCCTCTCGTCGAGGTCCACCGCCGCTCCTATCGCCTCGAAGGCCCGGGTCTTGTCCTCGTGGGTGAGCTTCTCGGCCCCCACCGCGAGGGCCACCTCGGCCTGCCCGGAGGCGACCCACATCCAGGCCATGTGGAACGCCGTCGAAGAAGAGGCGCAGGCATTTTCCACGTTCGTTATCGGGAGCCCGAGGAGGCCCGTGTTGCGGAGGGCGGCCTGCCCCCGGATCATCTCCTGTCCCGTCACGAGCCCAGAGGCCGCGTTCCCGAAAAAGACCACCTCCACGTCGTCCGCCGCGACGCCGGCGTCCGCGAGGGCCTCATGCGTCGCCTCCTCGGCAAGCGAACGGGTACCGCGCTCGAGAAACTTCCCGAACCGCGTCATCCCGGCGCCCGCAACCATCACCCCGCGCATGCCGCCTCCTGTCTTTGTCTCTGGAGCCGCGTCACGGGGTCGTAGCGTGCCCTCCGGCGCCCTTTTCCCGGCTCCTCCGCCGGGCCGTCTGGCGTCCCGTGCGCCGCGCGGCTGGCCCCATCACGGCCGCGCCGGCTCCCTTTCGGTCTCGAGCAGGAACTTCCGGATCTTGCCGACCGACGTCCGCGGCAGCGCCTCGTGGAAGACGAAGTCGCGCGGACGCTTCGACGGCGCCAGCCGCGCGGCGCACCATTCGCTCAGCAC
>CAXTDD010000548.1:0-2795 GCA_964242955.1 uncultured Rubrobacteraceae bacterium
GGTTTCGTCTCCGCGGCCGGAGGGGCCGTCGCCTCGGGGGCTGCGCCATCTCCATCGGTCGCGGGCCAGTCTTCGGTGGTGTCGGGCTCCGTCCATTCTTCGCCGGGGTCGGCGATGTAGGCGAGGGTAGCACCCACGGGGACGGTCTCGCCCTCTTTGCCGCGCAGGCCGCGGATGACGCCGTCGGCGTTGGCCTCGACCTCGTAGGAGACCTTATCGGTGTCTATCTCGATGACGGGGTCGCCCTTCTCGACCTCGGCCCCCTCGTCGACGAGCCCGCGCAGGATGTTGGCGTCCTCCATGTCCATCCCGAGCTTGGGTACTTTCAGCTCGGCGGCCATCAGGCGTAGACCCCGGTGCGGGCGTCCAGGAGGGCGCGCGCGGCCTCGACCACCCTCTCGGGCGTCGGGCGGACGTGGGCCTCGAGGTCGCGGTTGTACGGGATCGGGACGTCGGCGCCGGCGACCCGGGCGGGCGCGCGGTCCAGGGCGTAGAAGCTCGGGCCCTCGACGACGCGCGAGACCACCTCGGCCCCCCAGCCGGCGGTCTTCACGTCCTCCTCGACCACGACGAGCTTTCCGGTCTTCTCGACGGAGCGTCGCACCGCCCCATCGTCCATCGGGGAGAGGGTCCGCAGGTCCACGACCTCGGCCTCCACACCCCCGTCCGCGAGCGCCTCGGCGGCCTCCAGGGTGTAGTGGTGCATGAGGCCCGCCGTGACGATCGTGACGTCGCCGCCCTCGCGGCTGACGCGGGCCTCGCCGATGGGGACGCGGTAGGACTCCTCGGGGACCTCGCCCTTCTTGTTGTAGAGGAGCTTGTGCTCGTAGAACAGGACGGTGTTGTCGTCGTCTATGGCGGAGAGGAGCAGGCCCTTCGCGTCGTGGGGGGTCGACGGCATGACGACCTTGAGGCCCGGGACGTGGACGAACCAGGCTTCGAGGGATTGGGAGTGCTGGGCCGCGGCGCCGGTGCCCGCGCCGCCGGGGGTACGGACGACCATAGGGACCCGGCCCTCGCCGCCGAACATGTACCGGATCTTGGCTGCCTGGTTGACGAGCTGGTCCATGCAGTGGGTGATGAAGTCCGAGAACTGCAGCTCGGCTATGGGGCGCATCCCCATGAGCGCGGCCCCCGTGCACAGCCCGACGTAGCCGGCCTCGGAGATGGGCGTGTCCACCACGCGCTCCTCGCCGAACTCCTCGACCATCCCCCGGCTCACGCCGAACGCGCCGCCGTAGACGCCGACGTCCTCGCCCATCAGGAAGACCTCCGGGTTCTCGCGCATAGCACCAACCATCGCCTCGCGCAGGGCCTCGCGGTAGGTGGTCTCTTCCCTAGGCATACACGTCCTCCAGCGCCGAGGCGGGCTCGGGGTCGGGCGATCTCGAGGCCTTGTCGAAGGCCTCCTCTATCCGCTCCTTTGCCTGAGCTTCCAGGTCCCGCCACTCGCCCTCTTGCAGGGAGCCCTCGCCCTCCAGGACCGCGGCGAAACGCTCGATCGGGTCGCGTTTGCGCCAGGTGGAGATCTCTTCTCGGGTGCGGTAGAGGTTCGCGTCGCTCTTGGAGTGGCCGAGGTAGCGGTACGTGATCGCCTCCAGCAGCGTCGGCCCGTCCCCGGCCCGCGCCCGTTCGAGGGCCTTGACGGTGGCATCGTGGACGTCGTCGATGTCGGAGCCCGGGACCGTGACGCCGGGCATCCCGTAGGCGGCGGCGCGGTCTGAGATGTTCTCGACGGCGGTGGCCCTCTTGACGCTCATGGACATCCCGTACTGGTTGTTCTCGCAGAGAAAGACCACGGGAAGCTTCCAGATCGCGGCCATGTTCAGCGCCTCGTGGAAGATGCCCTCGTTCGCGGCGCCCTCGCCGAAGAAGCAGATGGCCGCGTGGTCCTGGCCGCGCCGCTTGAAGGCCCAGCCCGCGCCGCAGACGATGCCCATGCTCCCGCCGACGATGCCGTTGGCCCCGAGCATCCCCTTGCCGACGTCGGCGATGTGCATGGAGCCGCCCTTGCCGTGGCAGTAGCCCTCGGCCTGTCCCAGCAACTCGGCGGCCATGCGGTCCACGTCCAGGCCGAAGGCGATGGCGTGGCCGTGGCCGCGGTGGGTCGAGGTAATGACGTCCCCCTCCCGCAGCGCGGAGATGGCCCCCACGGCGACGGACTCCTGCCCCACGTAGAAGTGGGCCGTCCCGTGGACCTTGCCCTCGGCGTAGAGGTCGTTGACCTTCTCGTCGAAGTAGCGGCTGAGCAGCATCTGCCTCAACAACTGCACGCGGTCGATGTCATCCTGCAAAATCAAACCTCTTCTCTAATGGACTTCCAACAGTGCCAGGGCGAGTTCTTGGTCGCAGACCAGAGTGTCCACGTAGCCGCCCTTGAGGACGGCGGCGATGCTCGGGGCTTTCTCGGCGCCGGTGGCTATGACGACGACCTTCGGGATGGCCTTGAGCTGGTCGAGGGTGAGGCCCACGATCCGCTCGGAGAACTCCGGGAGGCAGGGGTTGCCCGCCGCGTCCAGGAAGTGGCAGCAGATCTCACCGACCACCCCCTGCTCTTCGAGGTCCAGGAACTCGTCGAGCTCGAAGTACCCGGCCTCGACGATGGTGGAGGCCGGCAGCAGCCCCCCGGCGCCGACGACGGCCACGTCGCAGGCGGTCCCCTCGGCCAGGACGTCCTCGATGCCCGGCATCTCCATCAGCTCGGCCCGGCTCTGGGGAGAGCGGGCGATGGCCGGGGCCGCGAGATACGGGCATTCCACGTAGAGCTTCTCCGCGAGGGTTGTGCCGATCTGGTT
>CAXTDD010000549.1:0-2792 GCA_964242955.1 uncultured Rubrobacteraceae bacterium
CATACAGGCCGGCGGTCCGGGGCCGGCCCAAAGTGAGCGTCCTGATCCCCACGCGCGACAACGCAGTCTTGCTAAAGAGATGCATCGAGAGCATCGAGAACAGGAGCACGTACGGCAACTACGAGGTCCTCGTCGTGGACAACGGCTCGGAGGATCCGGAGACGGTCCGCTACCTTTCATCCCTCGACCACAGGGTCCTGCGCTTCAACAACTTCGCCGCCGCCCACGCCGGCGGGGAGTATTTGCTCCTCCTCAACGACGACGCGGAGGTGATCACACCGGGTTGGATCGAGGCGATGCTCGGCCACGCCCGGCGGGACGAGGTCGGCGCCGTCGGCGCGAAGCTCCTCTACCCCGACGGCCTCGTGCAGCACGCGGGCGTCGTGCTCGGGGCCGGCAACTTCTGGGCGCCGGGCGTCGCCGCCCACACCTGCCAGCACTACCCGGCCGACGCCCCCGGCCTCGTCGGAGAAGCCATCAACGCGACTAGGAACTGCGGCGCCGTTACCGCCGCCTGCATGATGCTACGGAGGGCCGTCTTCGAGGAGGTCGGCGGCCTGGACGAAGACCTCACCGTCGCCTTCAACGACGTGGACCTCTGCCTCAAGACCCGGGAGAGGGGCTACCGCGTGGTCTACACGCCGCACGCGGAGCTCTACCACCACGAGTCCGCCACCCGCGGCTACGGGCGCCGCCAGGATGAAAACCTGCTGATGAGAGAGCGCTGGGCCGACGAGCTGGACCACGACCCCTACTACAACCCGAACCTCTCCTTGGGCGCCGGGGACTTCAACCTGCGCGCCGACGCGCTGCGCCCGAAGAGCCTGCGCGGCGAGCCCTCCCCCACCGAAACCCACCTAGGAAAGATGGGGCGGGAAGACCGCGATGCGTTCCTGAAAGCGGAGCGGGCCCGGGCGCGGAGCTCCCGCAGGACCTCCCTCGTACCGAAAGAGGGACCATCCCCGACGCCGTTGACGGGATCGAGTTCCTTGCGTTCCAGCGTTCAGGAGGCGTCAGGCGCCGGGAAACTGGGGGAAGGGCAAATCGTGTGGATGTTCGGGTCGCCGCGGACGGGGAGCACCTGGATCAGCGGCGTCATGGCCGAGCTGGGGGGCGCCCGCCGCTGGAACGAGCCGCACGTCGGCCTCCTCTTCGGCTCTTTTTTCTACGAGAAGATCGGACCTGACAACGACTTGATGGAGAGCCCGGCTTTTATCCTCGGCGGCCCCCATCGCGGGGCCTGGCTGCGCTCCATAAAGAACTTCGTCCTGGAGAACGCGGCGGCCCGCCACCCGAACCTGCGCCCCGGCGAGCACGTCGTCGTCAAGGAACCGAACGGCGCCATCGGGGCCCCGCTAATAATGGAGGCCATGCCGGAGAGCCGTCTCGTCTTCCTGCTGCGCGACCCGAGGGACGTCGTCTCTTCCTGGCTCGACGCCTTTGCGCAAGGTAGCTGGAACCCCCGCAGCCACCAGCGTGACACGGAGGACCAGCTCAACGCCCAGACCAGGCGTCTCTCGGAGAGGTACCTGAAGATCGTCTCCCAGGTACGAAAAGCCTACGAGGCGCACGCCGGAAAGAAGGCCCTCGTCCGTTACGAAGACCTGCGCCGCGACACCTTCGCGACCATGAAGGGCATGTATGAAGCCCTCGAAATGCCGATCGACGTGGCGGAGCTCGAGGCCGCCGTAGAGAAGCACGCCTGGGGGAACATCCCCCCTGAGAGCAAGGGGGCCGGCAAGTTCTACCGCAAGGGCACCCCCGGCGGTTGGCGCGAGGACCTTACCCCCGGGCAGGCCCGGATCGTCGAGGAGGTCACAGCCCCGGTGCTCTCGCGCTACTACCGGGTCCGGCGGGACACCGAGGACAGCGCGGGCGGGGACCCACCAGCGTAAGCCCCGCAACCGTCCCCATGGGCCTAGAGCTTTGCCGCACCATCCGGCAGGGAGCGGACCCAGTGCCAGGTCCGGGTCAGGCCTTCGGCGAGGTCGGTCGTTGCCTCCCACCCCAGCTCCTCCCACGCCAGGCCCACGTCGAGCACGTTCTCCGATACGTCGAAGGGTCGGGCGGGGAGGTGCTTCACCACGGGCTCCTCCCCGACCACCCGCGCCATGAGCCCGAGGAGCGCGGCCAGCGAGACCCCGCGACCACTCCCCACGTTCAGCACCCGCGCGTCCGTCTGCGAGGCGGCCCGCACGAGGGCCTCCGCGAGGTCGCCGACGTAGAGGTAGTCGCGCACGACGCTCCCGTCGCCCCAGATGGCTATGGTTTGTCCGGTGTGGATGCGGTGCAGGAAGACGCCCACGGCCCCCTGCTGTCCCAGCGGGTCCTGATAGGGGCCGTAGGGATTGGAGATGCGCAGCGCGGCGTAGTCCAGGCCGTGCAGGTGCCGAAAGAGCCCGAGGTACTTCTCCACGGCGAGCTTCACAACGCCGTAGGAGGTGATGGGGTCCGTCGGGTGGTCCTCTGGGATGGGAACGGCGAGGGGCTGCCCGTAGACGGTCCCCCCCGACGAGGCGAAGATCACCTTGCGGACGCCGGCCTCGACGCAAGCTTCCAGGAGTTGCACGGTATCCACCAGGTTCGAGCGGACGTCGTAGATCGGGTCGTCGTTGGAGGTCTTCGGGAGGGTGGTACTTACGAGATGGAAGACCGCCTCCATGCCGGCCACGGCCTCGCGGACGAGGCCGTGGTTGCCGAGCTCGCCCTCGACCGGCTCGACCCCTTGCGGCGCGGCCCGGAAGCGGTTGGGCCCGCGAGCGTAGACCCTAACGAAGTGCCCCCCCGAGCGC
>CAXTDD010000550.1:0-2781 GCA_964242955.1 uncultured Rubrobacteraceae bacterium
GTATTCGAGAACAAAGACGTCCTGATAGTGCGACCCCGCTCGACAACCTCTCGTAAGTAGACCGGGCGGAGAAGCCCGCAACGCGGACGCGGGAGACCGCCCGGTCTTCAGCGGGGGCCGTACGAGAGGCCGACCGCCGATGGTCCACGATCTCTACCCCGGCAGCTCTGTACGGTCTACTTTATAGATACTGTAGCGTTCACCGGGGATGTCTATGGATGTGAAGCCCGGGACTTCGGGGAGTTGTTCGTCCAGGGGGGTGTTCGCGTGGAGCATGAGGTAGTCGGCCTCGTAGTCGCGCAGGATCTCCATGGCCTCAGGCAAGCTGGGGCCGGAGAAGAAGCGGTTCACGTCCAGGGCTCCTTCGGGGAGTCCTATCTCGCCCGGCACCCGCGCCTGGAGGGCGGGGAGCATGTTGAGGATCAGGTTCCCCCGCAGGCTCGCAACTTCGGCTTGGGCGGAGTAGGCCGGTATCACCGTGTTCTCGAGGTCGGGGGCGAAGACGACCGCCGGTTCCTCGATGTTCTCGCGCAGCCAGTAGAACGCGGGGTCCCGGGGGAAGGGGTTCGTCAGGGCAGCCCCGCCCGTGTCGCGCACCTTCTTCATGCCGGAGAGGGCCGGCGGGACGACAGCGACCGCCAGCGCGCAGACCACGACGAGCGGCAGGAACGGCGCGAGGTTCGGCCGCAGGCCGCGCTCCCTTATGGCCTCGCCGGCGAAGAGCGCGCCCTCCCACGCCATCCACCCGACCGTGAGCAGGGCGGCCAGCGGGATGGGCCAGGCGAGGCGCCAGATCTGGCCCGGCAGCACCACGTGGTCCCCGATAAAGGTCGTGAGCGGCGGGAAGAAACAGACTACGGTCACGATCAGCAACACCCCGAGAAGCAGTTGGGCGGCGAGGCTCGTCGTGATCCTCCAGAACAGGAAAGGGAGCCCGATCAGGTACGCCAGAGAGATCACGGGGTTGAGCAGCAGCGACGGGTGCATTATGTAGTACCCGCCCCCGATGACGAGGATGCGCTTCCACCCTGGCCTGGCGAAGACAGCGTTGGCAAGCACCTCGGGGTCGTGGGCATTTATATCCGCCCCCTTGAGCAAGGCCGAGAGTGAATCCCCCGTCGTCAAGATGAACAGAACGGGCAGCAACAAGACGCTCAGAAGCGCCACCCCCAGGGCCACGACGGTCCTCCACACGCCGGGGTCCCGCCGGTTCACGGCGAGGTGTGCCAGGCCAAAGCCCGTCACCGAGAGGCCGATGATCGCCAACCCCACCGGGTGCACGGCCACCACAGACCAGCACACGAACCCGAAGAAGATCAGGTAGCGCAACTTGCGGCTTTCGAGAAAGGCCGCGGCCAGGCAGAGGCAGACGGGCAAGAAGAGGAACCGCGCCGCGAACTTGTCCTCGGCCGCCCGCGTGATGAACTCCCCGCCGAAGACGAAGATGGTTGGCCCCAGGTACAGCAGGAAGAAGAGCGCGTAGACGGTGCCGGCAACGAGGGCGGCGGCCCGGTTCTTGAGCAGCAGCCGCATCAGGGCGTACGCGGCGAGCAGGGAGAGCACCACGACCGTCGGGTTCAGGTAGCGCAGGACGAGGTCCACGGGGTCGAGGCCCGAGACTCGGGAGAGGGCGGCCTGCTCCAGGAGCCAGCCGTTGATCCTGACCCTGGAAGCGCCGGTCTCGTTGCCGAAATAGGGCTCGAAGCGGGCGAGCGTCTCCGTGTTCAAGAACTCCCTGACGTAAGCCAGGTAGACCCACATGTCGTTGTACGAGTGCGGAACCCTCATCCTGGAGGCGTAGCCAAGGGCCGCCGCGGATCCCAGGAACGGCAACCAGAGCCAGCGGTGGGCCCGCTCCTCAGCGGCGGGACTTTCCTCTACCGGAGAAGGACCCCGGAGAAGCGCCACGGCGACGGCCGCGAGAAGGAACGCGGCCACGACGCCGCCGGAGATCGTGAGGTAGAGGTTCAGATCCCGGTGCGAGACGAGCACCGGGACGCCGAGCATTCCGAAGATGCCCGCGCTGAGGACGAACGCGACCGGGAGCGCGGCGACGCCGGGGAAGTGCCCCCTCAAAAACCAGCGCGTCAGCAACAGCCCGGGCGTCAGGTACAGCATAAGGGTGGCCGCGTAGAGCGCCCCGGGAAGCGCCGATAGGCCCCCCCTCAGGGGCCAGAGCGCGAGCAAGGCGAGACCGCCAACCAGCACGACGAGCGCCTCCGTCGAGCGGGCGCGTTGCGCAAACCTGGCCTTTCCCAACACCGTCCTCCTAGATCCGCCGCACCCGCGCGGAATGCGGCCGTTCGACGGCAGCGATTCTAGCAAGCGGTTGCGGCAGAAGCCCGCTTCGGGACGGCCGTTCCCAAGCCCCCGGCGTGCCTGGCCGGAGGATTATTACCGCGGTCGGCTCTCGGTCGGGCTGCGGGCGATCCGTCGCGGGGTTGCCCCGTCGGACTCAGCCCGGGTAGACGGCCTCGCAGTCGAGGGAGACGAGGTCTTCGCGGTCGACGCTGGCGGAATCCCTGCCGGGCCCACAGCCCACGCGATCCATCGCGCCGTCTTTGGCCTCGACAAAGTCGTTTCCGGCGCCACCGAGCACGTCGTCGGCGCCACCGCCGGCGTAGACGTCGTCGCCACCGGCGCCCCCGTAGAGGGTGTCGTCCCCACGTCCCCCGTAGAGGGCGTCCTCCCCGTCGAAGCCGGCGAGCCTGGCGCCCGCCCCCGAGCCGCGCAGGGTATTGTCACCCCCGCCGCCGATCTCGACGCCAGCCAATGCGTCCC
>CAXTDD010000551.1:0-2774 GCA_964242955.1 uncultured Rubrobacteraceae bacterium
CCACGCAGCGCGTCCTCGCCATGACGCGCCACCAGAAGGTGCTGATGGCGGCCACCGCCGGCTCCGCGCTGGTAGGCGTGATCGCGAGCTTCGCCCTCATACCCGGTTACGGTATCCTCGGCGCCGCGGCGGCGACCGCGACCGCGATAATCCTCATGAACGCCGCCACCCTCTTTTCCGTCCGGCGGCTCCTGAACTTCTGGCCGTACAACCAACGCTACGCAAAGCCCGTCGCCGCCGGCGCGCTCGCCGCCGCCGCGGTCTACATGGTCGAGTTGGCGGTCCCCATCCCCTCGGGCTTGCGGGCCCTGATCCTCTTCGCCCCTCTCTTCCTAATTCTCTACACCGCCCTCCTGCCCGCCCTGGGGCTCGGAAAGAGCGACCGCCAGCTCCTCGCCGCGCTGTGCGCCCCGGCCCGGCGCGGTCTCCGGCGGGATACCGGGGCCACGCCGGATTGACGGCACCCCGGCACTTTGGTGTGTGCCGCCGGCCAACTTCGCGTCGTACTTCGGGCCGTTAGAGGTGCTCTTGGGACCAGGGGGACCTGTTTTTGGCCTCCCGGCCCACCTTAGAGTGGGTCCACAAGATGGCAGAGCGGCCGGACTATCCGGCCTCGCGAGATCTACGGGAGGAAATTCGTCGTGTCCCGGTGGGGATCCTTTGTACACCCGGAAGAGGCGTTGCTGATCTTCGGTTCCCTGCACGCCTTCCCGCAGGATCGGCGGCTCGACCGTTCCGAGGTTCGGTCCCTGCAGGCGGTCCTTGACGGCGGGGTGCGCCATGCCCCCTACTTCGACGCGTGGGGCGAGTGGGGCGTCGTCTCGTTCGCCTGGAGTCCCCAACTGCCGGGGTTCGCCTACGTCGCCACCGGGACCGAAGTACTGGAGGTGGACCTCCCCGAACGGCGCGTCCAGACGCTCGGGGCCGGGGACCTGCAGGACGTCCACGAGTTGACCCTGATGGGAGGGACGCTCTGGATCGCCAACACCGGCCACGACGAGGTGGTGGCCTTCGACGTCGTGCGGGGGCGCGTGTCGGAGCGGGTGAACCTCCGCGCCTACGGCTCGGCGCCGGTGGTGGTCACGCGCTCGGTCGAGGAGGAGGACGACGATCGGCTGTTGGCAGCCGACGTGCGGGAGGAGTCCGAGAGGTTCCACTGCAACCAGGTCTTCAAGGGCTTCGACGGCCACCACTACGCGCTGGTCCACTACGCGCAGGGCAACTCGCAGTTGGTCCGGCGCGCGGCCCGCCGGCTGATGGGCCGCCGGGGCAACGGCGGCGTCATAGACCTCACCGACGGCCGGGTCATCCCGCTGGGCCTGAAAGGACCCCACACCGTACGCAAGGTCGGCGGCGACTACTGGGTCTGCGACTCCGGCCGGTCGGCGATCAACGTCTACGATCCGAACTGGGACCCGAAGGGCGCCGTCCCCTCCCGCGGATGGGTCAGGGGGATGGACGTCTCCGAGCCGCTCGGCATCTGTTACGCGGGCGTCTCCCAGTTCCGCCGGCGCTACATGGCTCTCAACCCGACGGCCCGGCAGACGCCCAACATGGTTCAAGCCATCCCGATGGCGAACGGAGCGCGCCCGGAAGAGCTCGTCCTCTCCGGCGTCGAGCGGGTCACCAACGTCTACGTCGTGCCCAGGGGAGTGGCCGAATCCCTGCTGGAGCTGCGCTAGTGGCCCGCGCGCCGGAACGCCCCGGCCCCCGGCCCGCCGAATCCGGTCTCCGCTCCCCCGGGGCTGGCGTCGCGGGGTCCCCCGTCTTCGTCGTCGGAAACAGCCGCAGCGGCACCACGATGGTTGGGCGCATGCTGGGGCGGCACCCGCTCGTCTTCACGCTCGGCGAGATCCACTTCTTCGAGCAACTGTGGTCGGGCGGCGACGAAGAGCGTCTGCCGCAAGAGGAGGCAACCCGGCTCGCGGCGCGTCTGATCTGCACCCAGAGGGACGGCTACCTGGGTCGGGGAGACCCGGCCCGTTTCTACGCGGAGGCGCGCAAGCTCCTGCCCTCCGAACCGTCCGCGGCGCCCGACGCGGCAGGAGTGTTCTTGAGGTTCCTTCTCCGGGAGGCCGAGAGGAACGGCAAGGCGGTCCCTTGCGACCAGACGCCGCGCAACGTCTTCTACATCGGGGAGATACTCCGGCTCTACCCGCGGGCGCGGGTGGTCAACCTGGTCCGTGACCCACGCGACGTCCTGCTCTCCCAGAAGCGCAAGTGGAAGAGGCGTTTTCTGGGCGCGGAGGGCATACCCTTGAGGGAGGCCCTGCGCGCGTGGATCAACTACCACCCCCTCGTAATGAGCGCACTCTGGAACTCCTCCGTCCGGGCGGCCGACCGGTTCGCCGGCCACGGGCGGGTCCACTCCCTGCGCTTCGAAGACCTCCTGGTCGACCCGGAGGGCGAGATCGAGAACGTCTGCGACTTTCTCGGCGTCTCCTTCGACAGGGGCATGCTCCGGGTGCCGCAGGTCGGCTCCTCCGGCGGTCTCGACCGTCCCGACCGCAGGGGCGTCGATCCCGACAGGGCCGGGAGCTGGAGGAGGGGCGGCCTGGGCGCCACGGAGATATTCGTGTGCCAGAAGGTGACGGGCGGGCTCATGCGGCGGCACGGCTACGCCCCCGAGCCCGTCACCCCGAACGCCCTGGCGCTGGCGGCAGGCGTCGTCGTCCTGCCGGCGATGTTGGGGTTCGCCCTGGCGGCGAACCTCGGCAGGCTGAAGAGCCTGCGGGGCACGATCCGGAGGCGCCTCACGTGATCGCGCAGCTAGA
>CAXTDD010000552.1:0-2773 GCA_964242955.1 uncultured Rubrobacteraceae bacterium
TGCTGGGCCATCTCCAACCACCTCGTCGGCCAGGCCGTCTGCGACCCGATAGACGACCGCCACAAGGCCGTCGTCCCGCCCGACGTGTGGGGCGACGGCGACCCTGAAGGCGTCCGCACCAGGGCCGCGGAGAAGATAAAGGACACCGCCAGGGCCGCCGCGAGGTTCGGGGTCACGCAGGTCAACGGCTTTACGGGGTCTTCCATCTGGCATCTGCTCTATTCGTTCCCGCCCAACGACCCGGCCGAGATAGAGCGCGGCTACGAGAACTTCGCCGGGCGGTGGAATCCGATAATCGACGTGTTCGACGCCGAAGGCGTGCGCTTCGGCCTGGAGGTCCACCCGACGGAGATCGCCTACGACTTCGTCACGACGAAGAAGGCCCTGGACGCCATCGGTAACCGGGACGGCTTCGGCATCAACTTCGACCCGAGCCACTTCGCCCACCAGTTCCTGGATCCGGCGGCGTTTATCGAGGAGTTCGCCGACCGCATCTACCACTTCCACATAAAAGACTCCCGCAAGAGGCTCGACGGCCGCCGGAGCATCCTGGGCTCCCACCTGGACTTCGGCGAGGCCGGGCGCGGCTGGGACTTCGTCTCGCCCGGCCACGGGGACGTGAACCTGGAGGACTGCGTGCGGGCGCTGAACCGCATCGGTTACGAGGGGCCGCTCTCCATCGAGTGGGAGGACTCCGGGATGGACCGCGAGTACGGGGCCCAGGACGCGCTCGCCTTCGCCCGGCGCACGGACTTTGCGCCGTCCACCCAGGCCTTCGACGCGGCCTTCGCGAGGGGAGAGTAATGGCCGGGATCGGGGTCGGGCTCGTCGGCTACAAGTTTATGGGCCGCACCCACTCCAACGCCTACCGCCAGCTCCCCCGCTTCTTCGACGTGGACCCCGTGCCGCGCATGACGGCCATCTGCGGCCGGGACGAGGCGGGTGTGAAGGAGGCCGCCGACGCTCTCGGCTGGGACTCCTACGAGACGGACTACCGCAGGCTCATCGGGCGGGACGACGTCGGGCTCGTGGACGTGGTGACGCCGGGCAACGCCCACCGCGAGGTCGTGCTGGCCGCATTTGAGGCCGGAAAGCACGTGATCTGCGAGAAGCCCCTCGCCAACACGCTCGCCGAGGCCGGGGAGATGCTGGCCGCCGCGCGAAGGGCCGGGACCGTGAACATGGTCTGCTTCAACTACCGGCGGGCGCCGGCCGTGCAGCTCGCCAAGAAGCTCATCGAGGAGGGACGCCTGGGGACCATCCGGCACTGGCGGGCGACGTACCTGCAGGACTTCATCATGGACCCGGAGTTTCCCCTGATCTGGCGGCTCCAAAAGGGGCTCGCCGGCTCAGGCGCCCTCGGCGACATCGGGGCGCACATCGTGGACCTGGCCCACTTTCTGGTCGGCGGCATCTCCGAGGTGGTCGGCATGATGGAGACGTTCGTAAAGGAGCGCCCGCTCGAAGGGGCGGCCGGTGGGACGGGCGAGGTCACGGTCGACGACGCGGCGGCTTTTCTGGCGCGGTTCGAGAACGGGGCCGTCGGCACCTTCGAGGCCACGAGGTTCGCGGCGGGGCGCAGGAACAAGAACGCGTTCGAGATCAACGGCTCCGGGGGCAGCCTCTCCTTCGACCTGGAGCGGATGAACGAGCTGGAAGTGTTCTTCGTCGACGACGATGCGGACGTGCAGGG
Source organism: uncultured Rubrobacteraceae bacterium (assembly GCA_964242955.1). Classification (GTDB taxonomy): domain Bacteria; phylum Actinomycetota; class Rubrobacteria; order Rubrobacterales; family Rubrobacteraceae; genus Rubrobacter_D. The sequence continues at coordinate 1,694 of CAXTDD010000552.1, forward strand.
GTTCCGCACGATTAACGTGACGCAGCCCGTTCACCCCTACGTCGGCGCGTGGTGGCCGCCGGGTCACATCATCGGCTACGAGCACACCTTCGTCCATACCATGAAGGATTTGATGGACGGCATAGGGGCCGGCAAGAGCCCCGCGCCGACCTTCGAGGACGCGTACCGCTGCCAGGCGGTGCTCGACGCCGTAGAGCGGAGCGCCGACGGCGGCGGGTGGACGAGACCCCAGACGGGAGGGCTCTAGTTGGCGACCGTCCCGCGCGTCACGGTCTGGAACGAGTTCAGGCACGAGAGGAACAACGACGAGGTCGCGAAGATCTACCCCGGAGGGCTCCACACGGCCATCGCCGCCGCCCTGACCGAGAAAGGCCTCGACGTTCGCACGGCCACCCTCGACGAGCCCGAGCACGGGCTGACGGCGGACGTTCTGGGCTCGACGGACGTGCTCCTGTGGTGGGGCCACATCGCCCACGACGAGGTCTCAGACGAGGTGGTGGACCGGGTCCACCAGCGGGTGCTCTCCGGGATGGGCCTGATCGTGCTCCACTCCGGCCACTTTTCCAAGATCTTCAAGAGGCTCATGGGCACGACCTGCGACCTGAAGTGGCGCCACGACGACACGGAGCGCCTGTGGGTCGTCGCCCCCGGCCACCCGATAGCAGAGGGCGTCGGCGAGTACATCGAGCTCGAAGAGGAGATGTACGGGGAGCACTTCGACGTGCCCCAGCCGGACGAGTTGGTCTTCGTGAGCTGGTTCGGCGGGGGGGAGGTCTTCCGCAGCGGCCTCTGCTACCGGCGGGGCTCGGGCCGCGTCTTCTACTTCCGCCCCGGCCACGAGGAGAACCCCTCTTACCACAACCCGGACGTCTTGCGCGTTATAGAGAACGCCGTCCGCTGGGCCGCCCCGACGCCAGGAGCAGCGCCCATCTACGGCAACACAGAGCCGCCAGGTTAGAGGTTTCAGGCTACGAACAGCAGGTCTCTCTTCTGAAGCCCGAAACCTGAAGCCTGATGCCTACGAAAGCAACCGTCTTGGAAGTCAAGGGACAGGGAGGTGAGCAGAGTGCCAAGGGGCGC
>CAXTDD010000553.1:0-2773 GCA_964242955.1 uncultured Rubrobacteraceae bacterium
TACCCCTACCGATGCCGTTGCGCGAGAGCAGGTGCCCGGTGAGCCGGGTGTAGGAGAGGAAGCTATCGAATACTGAAATCTCCTCCCGGATGCGCGCGGGCCGCTCCCGCACGGCGGCCACCTGCCGCAGCGCCCCAGAATATCGGGAGAGGGGCGTCCTGGAGGCGAGGTCGGCGGCCCTCACCGCGGCACCCGGCAGGTCAGCCCGGCGCTTGATGCGCGGGTCCGGGTTGCGGCTTGCTATGCACCGGACGCAGTGGTGGACCTCGGGGCCTTCGCACATGGCGCCGTCGTGGCGGCGCAGGTCCACCACGGGGCACACCGTCCAGAAGTCCGCCGCCGTGAACACGACGGGCAGGCCGAGGCTCTTGAGGGCCGGCACCACGCCCGCCGAGAGCCCCTGCAGGTGCATGGCGTGGACGACGTCCGGGTGGATCTCCGCGGCATACTCCCCGGCCTTCTTTGCCATCTGCGGGTTCTCGTAGTTGAGGCGGTAGGGGCGGGATGGCCCCTCCTCCGGCCTTCCCACCCTCCGGACGGGAATCCCGTCTACCTCGTAGTCCTCGGTTTCATAGGGCCGGATGCCGCCGGGAAGGCTCCGCTTGGCAGCGAGGATGAAAGGTTCGTGGCCCCTAGCCTTCAGCTCCTTCGCCAGGCCGAGCGTTACCAGCTCGACACCGGCGCCGCTCTCCGGGAAGAACTGATGGACGGTGAAGAGTATCCTCACGGAGAGAACCTCAACCTATAAAGCCCTCTCCGGCTCTCTTAGGGACACCACGCGCAGTTCCGGGAAGCACGTGCCGTAGATCCTGGTATCGGAGGTAAGGAAGGCGTGGGCCGAATGGAGCGCGTGCGCACCTATCAAGAAGTCCGCCGGGATACGCCGGGGACCGGGATCTCCTTTTTTGTCGCGAGCGCGCCCTGGCGTAGTCTCCGTATCGCGTCCCGGCGGTGCGCCACACCTGCGCGTCGAGACGCCAATCCACTTCTACCCCCTTCTCCGAGAAAAAGGCGTCCGCGTAGTCCGAAGATCTGCGCGCCGCGAACTCGGCGTAGACGGCGGGCGAGACGACGAGGGCGCCCGCCGCGCGGGCGTCCTCTAGCGCAACCCTCGCCTCTGGAGCAGCATCGGGGCCGCCAGACAGAAGGGCGGAGAAGACGTTGGTGTCTACGGCGATTCTCACCCGGTCTGCACGTCGTCCTCGTGTCCGCGGAACTGCCTGATCTCGGCGTTTATCTCTTCCCAGGTCATCCCCTCTCCTTCCCGCCAGACACCCTCGTAGTCCGCGAAGCTGACCGGCTTCCTGACCACGCTTACGCGAGCCCCACCGTTCTCTACCTCGAAGACCAGGCTGTCCCCCTCCCGGGCTCCCAAAGCCTCGCGCACCTGTTTCGGTATCGTGACCTGCCCCTTGCTGGTGATCCGGGCCCTCTGCTCCACGATCGCTCCTTACTAAGGATTCCTTACCAATGTTTAGTCTACCGTACTGGTGGGCGGATCAGACGCCCTCGTCCAGGAACGCATCCAGCTGGGAGGGCAGACAGTGCCTCTTCGTCGCCAGGTACGTCCCCAGTTGGGAAGGAACGGCGTACCGGACTGCGAGGGGCAAGGCCCGCCAGCCGGCCCCCTCGTCGAGCAGGAGCCGGCGGCAGAGGTGGGCCGAAGCGAGGGCGATGTTCAGGACGAGCCGGGCGAGGCTCGGGACGGGAACCAGGCCGAAGAGGTCCATGAGGAGGCGTCCCTCCGCGTAGTGGCGGCGCAGGTCGTAGAGGGGGCCGCGGTCGTGGGAGTGGACGACGGTGGAGCGCGGCTCGTAGACGAGCTTGTACCCCCGCTCCAGCGCCGCCTTCCCCCACCGCAGGTCCTCCCCGAAGCCCGTCTTTCCGAACGGGAACCGCTCCCACACGGAGCGGCGCAAACAGGAGCTGACGTTGTCGAAGGCGGCGAGGTCCCGTCGGCCGGCCGGCGGCAGCGCCCGGTAACCGTCCGGACCGCCCGCGAACAGCGCCCGGCGCTGTTGGCGCGTCCGTGACGAGGACGCGGGCCAGCGGGCCGGCGTCCTGGCGGGGAAGCTGGCGGCCGTAGACCCCGGCGACCAGGGGATCGTCCTCCAGGTCCTCGACCATGGCGGCGAGCCAACGGTCGTCCAGCGGCACGGCGTCCTGCACCAGAAGCGCGACGTACTCTCCCCCAGCGAGCGAGAGGCCGAGGTCGCGGGTGGCGCCGTGGTCGAAGGCGGGCGGCGGGACGTGGTGCACGGTCGCCCCGCGGGCGCGGGCCATCTCCGGGGTGCCGTCCGTAGAGCCCGAGTCTAGGACGAGAACCTCGAAGCCGAAGGGGGCTTTCTGGGAGAAGATCCCGTCCAGGACCTTCGCGAAGCCGGGGCCGGCGTTTCGGGTGAGGACGACGACGGAGGCCCGCGGGCCGTTCAAGGCCGTTTGCCTCCGGGCCCAGCGTAGAACTCCTCGATGATAGAGGCGGTCATCTCCTCTACCACGGCGGCCTGCTCCGGCGTCAGGTCATCCCTCCAGCCGCCGGGGGTGCCCTTGCGGTAGAACTTGCCCGCGCCCTTCTCGGCCGCCGGCACGTTCTCCCAGGAGTGCTTGGCGACCACGCGGTCCAGGCCCGCGACCTCGGCGGGGATGCCGAGGTCCGAGTAGAGGCGGCGCATGGCGGCTGGGGTGTCGGCGACCAGGTCCTCGTAGCGAACCAGGGCTTTTCTTCCCTTGTGGGCGTCGAAGGCCCGGCGGGCGGCGCCGACGCCCCGCATGT
>CAXTDD010000554.1:0-2769 GCA_964242955.1 uncultured Rubrobacteraceae bacterium
TTCTGCCAGATGGGGTTGTGCTCGCCGCCGGCCGGCGGGCTCTGCTCGTAGTCCACGTCCCCGTCGGTGTGCCTGTTGGCCGGTCCGACCTCGTAGGTCTGGACCTCGCCCGGCGGGGTGCTCGCCGCCTGCTGGCGCGAGTCGAGCACGACCAGCGCCACGAAACCGGCGATAAAGAGGAAGATGACCGCCCCGACGATGATGTAAGTCTTGTTCGGGCCGGAGGAGGCCGTGGTCCTGACCTGCCCGCTGCGCTTGTTGCCCAATTGCCCGCCTCTTTCTAGCTTTCCGGCGGGTAGAGGTTAGCATATAGCTGTTGGCTTTTAGCCTTTAGCTATTAGCTCCCCAGTCCGTATTGCATCCTGTCCCGGTCGCGCCCGGGCGTTTGGGTTTAGAGATCCACAAACCTGCCGACGAGGTAGACGGCCAATACCGCCAGGGCGAGCCAGATGACCACGACGGTCACGGCCGCCGCGGTGCCTCCCGGCCCTGCTTCCTGCGCGGCGTTTCGGGCCTTTGTTCGGCAGTCTTCGAGGACGGGGGCTGGGATCATGCGCAGGGCGAGGGCTATGCCCAGGGGGACCAGGATCAGGTCGTCCAGGTAGCCGAGGACGGGGATGGGGTCGGGGATCAGGTCTATGGGGCTGAACGCGTAGGCTACCACGACGGCCGCGAAGACCCTGGCGTGCAGCGGCACCCTGGGGTCCCCGTAGGCCAGGCACAGCGCGTGCAGCTCGGTCTTGAGTCTCCGCGCCCACCGCTTGAGCCGGTCCACGGCGCCCAGCTTAGTCTTCGCGGGCGGGGAAGCGGAGGGCGCGGAGGGTGGCGTGGTGGTCGCCGGCGTGGTCTACCTGGAGGGTGGTGTGCTCGATGCCGAAGGCTTGGGCGAGGAGGGCTTCGAGATCGCGGCGGCGGGCGTGGCAGTTCTCGTCTGTGCCGACGAGGACGTGGGCGGCCAGGGCCGGGAAGCCCGAGGTTATGGTCCAGATGTGGAGGTCGTGGACCTCCTCGATCCCGTCTACGGCGGCCATCCGGCGGCCCACCTCTTCGGCGTCTACGTCCCGCGGGGTGGACTCCAGGAGGATGTTAGTGGACTCGCTCAGGAGCTTCCAGGAACTCGCCAGGACGAGGACCCCGATCACGACGCTTATAAGGGGATCTGCGTACTGCCAGCCGGTGAGCAGGATGACGACGGCGGCCACGATGACCCCGATCGAACCGAGCAGGTCGGCCAAAACGTGGCGCAGGGCCCCTTCGACGTTGAGGCTCTCGCCGCCCGAGCGGGAGAGCACCAGGGCGCCGGCCACGTTCACTACAAGGCCGACGACGGCAACGGCCATCATCCAGCCGCCCAGGATAGGTTGCGGGTCCTGCAGGCGCCTGAAGGCCTCGAAGAAGATCCAGACCGAGACGGCCACCAGCGTCACGCCGTTGGCGAGCGCGGCCAGGATCTCGGCGCGCTTGTACCCGAAGCTCCGCTGCGGGGTCGCCGGCCTCTCCGCCAGCCACACGGCGAAGAGCGCTAATCCCAGAGAGACCGCGTCTGAGGCCATATGCCCCGCGTCGGCGAGCAGCGCGAGCGACCCCGTGAGCAGCCCGCCCACGATCTCCAGCGCCAGGAACGCCGTCGTCAGGACGAACACGAACGTCAGGGCGCGCTTGCCGGCGCCGTGGGAGTGCCCGTGGTGCGTATGTCCCGCGTGGGAGTGGTCGTGGCCCATGCCGGTATTTTACCCCGTCGAGCGCTACCGTTCGGGGCTACTCTTTGCGGTACTGGCGCAGCGCGAGCCAGAGGCCGAAGGCCAGTTGGGCGGCGCCCAGGAGCCGCATGAGGTTCGGGTTATCGGCGAAGAAGCGGGCGACCTTGCGGCTGCCCTCCGGCCCGACCTCCCAGAGGAGCGAGTGCTGCCTCGGGGAGATCAGCTCGACCAGCGCGTCGCCCATCGTGAGGACGGCGAAGGTCTCGGCCGCCCTGCGCGCCCAGGCGTTCCTCACGGGTTCTCCGGCTGCTCGCCGAGGGTCACTTCCAGGGTCCTCTCGTTGCCGTTGCGGACCACGACCATCTCGACCGCGTCGTTTGGCCGGTACTCGCGCAGCGCGCCGAAGAGGTCCCCGTAGCTTCCCACCTCGTCGCCTCCGAGGCTGGTGATGATGTCGTCCTCCCGCACCCCGGCGGCCTCGGCACCGCTGCCCGGCTCGACCCCCCGAACCAGGGCGCCGGAGTTGACGGCGAGGTCGAAGCGGTCGGCGACCTCGGGGGGCAGGGGTACCGTCTCGACGCCGAGGTAGGGCGTGTTCACCTCGCCGGTCTCGATGAGCTGGTCGGCGACGGAGGTAACCGTGTCCGCGGGGACGGCAAACCCGAGGTTCACGGCGCCCGTCTCCGAGGGCGGCAGGTAGGCGACGTTGATGCCGATGATGTTGCCGTCGCGGTCCACCAGGGCGCCGCCCGAGTTGCCCGGCGAGATGGCCGCGTCTGTCTGGATCAGGTCGGAGAGCGCCCTGGTCGCGTTCTCGTCGTTGCCCAGAAGCTCCTGGGGGAACTCGCGCCCTACGGCGCTCACGATGCCCGAGGTCACGGTGGCCTCGAAGCCTGCCGGGCTGCCGATGGCGACCGCCAACTGGCCGACGATGGGCGGCTCGTTCGTCTTGAAGGTGGCCGCGGGCAAGCCGTTACGGTTCACCTTGAGGACGGCGATCTCGCTCGTCGGGTCGAGGCCGACGACCCTCGCGGGCTCCGTCGTGCCGTCGGCGAAGGCCACCTCGATG